>NZ_CP102265.1:3355000-3649956 GCF_025147765.1 Blautia obeum ATCC 29174 | reverse complement strand
GTTTCTATCTCCTGGTTTTTTGAAAGTTTATAGTATAAGTCAAAAGACATAAATATCCTTTTATATATTATAATAAATTCGCGTGATTAGCAACGGTTAATTGGGGGTATAAAGGGGGAAAATTCACATGTTACGGGGATAGTTTTCCACTTTGTCCACATGTGTATAACCATGAAATGGTGGATAAAACTCCATAAGTTTACATAACATTGGAAATAGTGGAAAAAGAGCTATGGGGATTGTGTATAAGTGTATCCACACTGAAAAAGATGTAAAATAAAGGTCTTTTTGAGTATGTTGTGTAAAAAACAGTCGAAAAATGGGGATAAAAACACAGGAAAAATTAGAGTTATCCACAAGTTATCCACAAAAAGTGGATAACTTTACGTTAACCATAACTTTCCACATAGATGTGTGGGTTAATCCACAATTGGCTGAAATGCTGATATTTCTTGAGATTTTTAATATTTTGGCTTGACGAACAGGGTCATTATGAATATAATTGAAATGATGTTCTAGGAAAATATTACGAATACGCTATAATAGATAAAGGAGGTGCTTTACCTATGAAAATGACATTTCAGCCAAAGAAAAGATCCAGAGCTAAAGTTCATGGATTCAGAGCTCGTATGAGCACAAAAGGTGGCCGTAAAGTATTAGCTGCCAGAAGATTAAAAGGAAGAAAACAGTTATCAGCCTAAAGATATAAGACCGCAGTTGATGTGGTCTTTTCTTCTATAATGAAAAAAGGAGGATTCGATGAAATATTCAGAGTCCTTAAAGAAAAACAGAGATTTTCAACAGGTTTACAAGCGTGGAACATCAAAAGCAAATCGGTATCTGGTGATGTACGTGCTGCCTAATCAGCACATGATGAATCGTCTGGGAATATCAGTAAGTAAAAAAGTAGGGAATAGTGTGGTTCGCCACAGACTCACCAGGCTGATCAGAGAAAGCTATCGTTTAAATGAAGAAAAATTTGACAGAAATCTTGATATTGTAGTGATCGCCCGTAATTCTGCAAAGGACAGAAGCTATCAGGAGATTGAGAGTGCCTTTATGAATCTGGCACAGAAGCATGCAATTGCAGGAGGAACGGATGAAGAAACTTCTTATTAAAATGATACGACTCTATCAGATCTATATTTCACCGATGAAGAGAACAAAGTGTCCTTATATTCCCACATGTTCTCAATATGGTTTGGAAGCAATCGAAAAATATGGTGCGCTTAAGGGAGGATTACTTGCAGTATGGAGAATATTACGCTGTAATCCTTTTTCTCATGGAGGATATGATCCCGTACCATAAGTGTAAATGGAGCATGAGCCGTCCGTCGTGACGGTTTACTTCATAAGATTATCCAGGAGGAACTAGAAAATTGGAAAGTATGATTTTGGCTACTAAGAGTGGTACCCCGATCATTGGTCAGATTGCAGTTGTAATGGGATGGATCATGAATGCAATCTACAAGGTTCTGGAAGCCGTAGGAATTCAGAATCTTGGCCTTTGTATTATTATTTTCAGTATTCTGATCTACCTTTGTATGACTCCTCTGCAGATCAAACAGCAGAAATTCTCCAAGCTGAGTGCGATCATGCAGCCTGAGATCCAGAAGATCCAGAAAAAATACCAGGGTAAAAAAGATCAGGATTCCATGATGAAGATGCAGGAAGAAACACAGGCAGTTTACCAGAAATATGGTGTATCTGCGACAGGAAGCTGTGTTCAGCTGGCAATCCAGATGCCGATCCTGTTTACTCTGTATCAGGTAATCCAGAACATTCCGGCTTATGTTGGAAGTGTTTACAATGTATTTAACGGTGTCTGCACAAAAATCCTTGCAGTAGACGGATTTACAGATATCATCAACAACTTTATCACAGACAACAAGATGACACGAGTAAGACAGGTAACTGAGAATGCAGATTCTATCGTAGATTTCCTGTATGCGCTGTCTCCGTCTCAGTGGGAATCCTTACAGAATATCAGCCAGTTCTCCGGATTTTCAGATCAGATCAGCAAGACTGCTTCTGAAATCCAGAAAATGCAGACATTTGGTGTGCTGAACATTGCTGACCAGCCACTGAGTTATATCAAAACGGGATCCCTGATCCTTATCATTGCAGCTCTTGCAATTCCGCTTCTTTCCTGGGCTACACAGATGCTCAACCTGAAGCTTATGCCACAGGCAGCGACGCAGAATGGCAATAATGATAACAATGCCATGGCAAGTTCCATGAAGACGATGAACACAGTAATGCCGCTTATGTCAGCATTTTTCTGTTTCACCTTCCCGGTAGGTCTTGGTATTTACTGGATCGCAAGTTCCGTAGTAAGAAGTATCCAGCAGCTGCTGATCAACCGTCATCTGAACAAGATGAATATCGATGACCTTGTTAATGAAAATATGAAAAAGATGGAAGCCAAGAGAGCAAAAGAAGGACTTCCGCCGCAGAAGATTACAAATCAGGCTCATCAGAGTGCCCGAAACATCAATAAGATTGAAAAAGGCATGAGTGGTACTGATGAAGCAAATCGTGCAAAAAAAGTAGAAGAAGCTTACAAGAATGCATCTCATGCAAAAGCCGGAAGTATCACAGCCAAGGCAAATCTTGTAAGAGATTTCGAAGAACGTAATAAGAAGAAATAAGGAAAGGAAGGTCGGGTTTTTACTATGGATGAATATATGCAGTTTTCAGCCAAAACAAAGAACGAGGCAATTACAAAGGCATGTATTGAACTGGGTGTATCCAGTGATCAGCTTGATATTCAGGTAGTCAGCGAAGGAAGTTCCGGATTTTTTGGAATCGGAAGTAAACCGGCAATTATCAAAGCTCGTAAAGTATATGATAATTCTGAAGAAAAAGAAATCGAAAAAATCGTTGATTCTGTTAAAATTAATGCTTTTAAAGAAGATACCGTAAAAGAAACACAGAAATCTGCACCGAAATCCGTTTCCAGACAGAACGATGTGAAACCGGAGACTAAGACAGAAACCGCAAAAGCATCAAAAGAAGAAAAACAGCCGAGACCTGCAAAAGAAAAACCTGCAAAAGAGAAACCGGTAAAAGAACAGAAAGAAAGACCGGCGAAAGAAAAACAGGTAAAAGCATCAAAACCGATCGAAATCATTACAGATCCGGAAGAAATCAAAGATATTGAAGAGAGAGCACTTGTATTCCTTCGCGATGTATTTGGTTCCATGGATCTTGGAGAAGTTCAGATCACTTCAAAATACAATACAACAGACGGTTGTCTGGAAGTTGATTTTGAAGGAGAAGATATGGGCATCCTTATCGGTAAGAGAGGACAGACACTGGATTCTCTCCAGTATCTGACAAGCCTTGTTGTAAATAAAGGCAAATCCGATTATATCCGTGTCAAACTTGATACAGAGGATTACAGAAGACGTCGTAAAGAGACTCTGGAAAACCTTGCAAGAGGAATTGCCTACAAGGTGAAAAAGACCAGAAAACCTGTTGTACTTGAGCCGATGAATCCATATGAAAGAAGAATCATCCACTCTGCACTGCAGGGAAATAAATTTGTTGAAACAGTCAGTGAAGGTGAGGAACCTTACCGTCATGTAGTTGTTAAATTAAAAAGATATTAATATATGAATCTAAAAAAGATGTTATTCTAGGTGAAAGCGTGAATAACACGTCTTGACGTGTGTGCTTACCTGGGGTAACATCTTTTTTTAGATAGAATACCAGGGTGAAAAGTTCTAAATCCACATGAGCTTGCGTAGCACGGAACAATCCGTAGGTATTCTAAATATTAGAATAATATCTGCGCCAGCAGATATATCCTTAGGAGGAAATATGGACGCAACAATTGCAGCAATTTCTACAGCAATGAGTGCTTCAGGTATTGGTATTGTCCGTATCAGTGGCGAAAATGCTATGGATGTGATCGCGAAGATCTATCGTTCCAAAAACGGAAAAAAAGATATTCGTACAGTCGTCAGCCATACCATTCATTATGGATTTATCTATGATGGAGAAGAAGTTGTAGATGAAGTACTGGTTATGATCATGAGAGGACCTCACACATATACGGGTGAGGACACCGTAGAAATAGATTGTCATGGCGGTGTATATGCCATGAAACGCGTTCTGGAAACTGTTCTAAAAAATGGTGCGGTGATCGCAGAACCGGGAGAGTTTACAAAAAGAGCATTTCTGAACGGAAGGCTGGACCTGTCTCAGGCAGAGGCAGTTATGGATGTCATTCAGGCAAAGAATTCCATGGCACTCAAAAGTTCTGTCGAACAGTTAAAGGGTTCTGTACAGCGGGCTGTTAAAGAAATTCGTGCAAGACTGCTTCACCAGATTGCATATATAGAAACGGCACTGGATGATCCGGAACATTTTGACCTCACAGACTATCCACAGGAACTGCAGAAAATTGTGGAAAAAGAGAGTGAAAATATTAGTGAACTGTTGAAAACAGCGGACGATGGAAGAATGATACAGGAAGGAATCAAGACGGTTATCCTTGGAAAACCAAATGCAGGAAAGTCATCTCTTCTGAATTTTCTGGTTGGAGAAGACCGGGCAATCGTTACAGAAATTGCCGGAACGACAAGAGATATTCTGGAGGAATATATTTCTCTGAACGGGATCACGCTTCGCGTGATCGATACCGCCGGAATCCGTGAAACGGAAGATGTTGTCGAAAAGATCGGAGTCGGTAAGGCAAAACAAATGGCGGAAAACGCAGATCTGATCCTTTATGTTGTGGATTCTTCACTGCCGCTGGATGATAATGACCGCGAGATCATGGAATTACTTTCCGGACGGAAGAGTATCGTAATTTACAATAAAACAGATCTTGAGGCGGCTGTTGATATTGAAGAATTAAAGGAAAAAACAGGAAGCCCGGTCATTCCGGTATCTGTTGTGGAAGAAACCGGAATCAGTCAGCTGGAGGATGAGATCAAGAGGATGTTTTTCCATGGAGAGCTTTCCTTTAACGATGAGGTATATATTACAAATGCCCGTCATAAGGCCGCACTTGAAGAATCAAAGGAAAGCCTGAAGCTTGTAATGGACAGTATTGCTATGGGAATGTCCGAGGACTTCTTTTCCATTGACCTGATGAATGCGTACGAGAGTCTTGGACGCATCGTGGGTGAATCTGTGGGAGAAGACCTTGTAAACGAGATTTTCAGCAAATTCTGCGTTGGTAAATAAGAAGGGAAGATAAATAATGGAGACAAAAACACTGGAAAAAACCTGTGATATTGTTGTAGTAGGAGCGGGACATGCAGGCTGTGAAGCATCACTTGCCTGTGCACGTCTGGGGCTGGATACAGTAATGTTTACGGTAAGCGTAGACAGTATTGCCTTAATGCCATGTAACCCGAATGTCGGCGGCAGCTCCAAGGGACATCTGGTAAAAGAACTGGATGCGCTTGGCGGAGAGATGGGAAAAAATATCGACAAAACTTTTATTCAGTCAAAGATGCTGAACAGTTCCAAGGGACCGGCAGTTCATTCACTGAGAGCACAGGCAGACAAACAGGCCTACAGCACAGAGATGAGAAAGACTTTGGAAAATCAGGAGAATCTGACCATTAAACAGGGAGAAGTCACAAAGCTTCTCGTGGAAGAAGGCAAAATTACAGGAGTGCAGCTTTATTCAGGTGCAGTTTATCACTGCCAGGCAGTTGTACTCTGTACAGGAACGTACCTGAAAGCAAGATGTATCTACGGTGATGTCAGCAATTATACCGGACCAAATGGACTGCAGGCGGCCAATTATCTGACAGATTCACTCAAAGAGCTTGGAATCGAGATGTTCCGCTTCAAGACAGGAACACCGGCACGAATTGCCGGAAATACGATCAATTATTCCAAAATGGAAGAGCAGTTTGGCGATGAAAGAGTAGTTCCATTCTCATTTTCAACGGATCCGGAGTCTGTACAGATCCAGCAGAAGTCCTGCTGGCTGACTTATACAAACGAAAAAACGCATGAGATCATCCGTAATAATCTGGACCGTTCGCCATTGTATTCCGGTATGATTGAAGGTACCGGACCGAGATACTGTCCATCTATCGAGGACAAGGTCGTTCGTTTTGCGGATAAAAAACGTCATCAGGTATTTATTGAACCAGAAGGACTTTATACGAACGAAATGTATATTGGAGGCATGTCCAGTTCTCTTCCGGAAGATGTACAGGATGAAATGTACCATTCTGTTCCGGGACTGGAACATGCAAAGATTGTTAAGAACGCCTATGCAATTGAGTATGACTGCATCAATCCACGGCAGCTGTATCCGACGCTGGAATTCAAAAAGATCAAAGGCCTGTTCAGTGGCGGACAGTTTAACGGAAGCTCCGGATATGAAGAAGCAGCAGCACAGGGGCTGATTGCCGGAATCAATGCAGCTATGGAGGTAAAAGGCCGGGAACAGCTGGTTCTGGACCGTTCCGAAGCTTATATTGGAGTACTGATCGATGACCTGGTTACAAAAGAAAACCATGAACCGTATCGAATGATGACAAGCCGTGCAGAATATCGTCTTCTGCTGAGACAGGATAATGCAGATCTTCGTCTCCGTAAAAAAGGATATCAGGTTGGTCTGATCGATGAAGAAACATATCAGGCAGTTCTTCGAAAAGAAGAGGCAATTCAGAAAGAAATCGAGCGTACCGAACATGCAACGATCGGCGGAACACCGGAGGTCCAGAAATTGCTGGAAGAAAAAGGAAGTACACTTCTGAAATCCGGAACAACGATTGCAGAACTGATCCGTAGACCGGAACTGAACTATGAAGATCTGGCACCAATTGACAAAGAAAGACCGGAGCTTCCATGGGATGTGAAGCAGCAGGTAGAGATCAATCTGAAATATGAGGGATATATCAAGAGACAGCTGAAGCAGGTAGAGCAGTTCAAAAAACTGGAAGCAAAGAAAATTCCGGAAGACCTGGATTATGAAAAGGTTGGCAGTCTTCGTATCGAAGCAAGGCAGAAACTGGAAGAATACCGTCCAATCTCTATCGGACAGGCATCTCGTATTTCAGGCGTATCTCCTGCGGATATCTCTGTACTGCTGGTTTATCTTGAACAATACAGAAGAAATTCAAATTCCTGAGAATAGGAGGATATAATATTGTCTTATGATCTGAAAGTACTGGAGCAAGGGTGTGAAGAACTCGGAATTGCTCTGAATGATACACAGAAACAGCAGTTTATTGCTTTTTATGAATATCTGGCAGAAAAAAACAAGGTCATGAACCTGACTGGTATTACCGAGTTTCAGGAAGTGCTGGTAAAGCATTTCCTGGACAGTCTTGCCTGTGTGAAGGCAGTAGATATGACAAAAGTCAGCAAAATTATGGATATCGGAACAGGAGCCGGATTTCCGGGAGTACCACTTAAGATTGCGTTTCCGCATCTGGAAGCCTGTCTTCTTGACTCATTGAAGAAGAGAGTTAATTTTCTCGAAGAAACCTTTGCTCTTCTGAAACTGGAAAATATTACTGCAATTCATGGCAGGGCAGAAGAATTTGCCAAAAATAAAGCATACCGTGAGCAGTATGATCTGTGCGTATCCCGCGCGGTTTCCAATCTGGCTACGTTGTCTGAGTACTGTCTTCCATATGTAAAAGTGGGCGGAAATTTTATTTCTTACAAGTCTGGCACGGTTCAGGAAGAACTGCAGCAGGCAGAAAAAGCAGTTAAGATCCTCGGCGGCAAGATTCAGGATGTGGTTTATTTTAATCTTCCGGATTCTGAAATCCAGCGTTCTCTCGTTGTAATCGAGAAAATGAAACCAACACCGGGCCGCTATCCGCGTAAGGCAGGAACACCTCTGAAAGAGCCTCTTTCATAAACAGAAACTGTTTTTAGAAAAACTATTTCAAAAATACGTTTTATTTTCACAAAATCATCACAGATTTATCCAATTTTTATCACAACTTCCTCATAGAATATTTTCAGAGCAGACGTTAAAGTCGGCTCATTATGGAAGATGCTTCCAGGTACCCCCTATCTCTGTTTCACCTGGAGGCATCTTTTATTTTGTAAATATTTGCAGAATACAATATTCTGTTTAAAGAAAAAGGAGGAGAGACTTGTGATTGAAGTAAACAATCTGGTCAAACGCTATGGAGACCATACGGCAGTTGACCACCTTTCTTTTAAAATCGAGAAAGGCAAAATCTACGGCTTTCTGGGGCCAAACGGAGCTGGTAAATCTACGACTATGAATATGATTACTGGTTATATAGCATCTACGGAGGGAACGGTAACCATTGATGGTCATGACATACTGGATGAACCGGAGCAGGCAAAAAAATGCATCGGCTATCTGCCGGAGATGCCGCCTCTTTATTTCGACATGACAGTAGGCGAATATATGAATTTCGTTGCTGATCTCAAAAAAATCCCAAAAGATCAAAAAAAATCCATGGTAGAAGAAGTCATGGAAATGGTAAAGATTACCGATATGAAAAACCGTCTGATCAAGAATCTGTCCAAAGGTTACAGACAGAGAGTTGGACTTGCACAGGCAATTCTTGGTTATCCGGAAGTAATCATCCTGGATGAGCCAACCGTAGGTCTTGACCCGAAACAGATCATTGAGATCCGTGATCTGATCAAGAGCCTTAAGAAGAAACATACGGTTATTTTAAGTTCGCATATTCTGTCAGAAGTCAGTGCTGTCTGCGATTATGTATTGATCATTTCTCATGGAAAACTGGTTGCCAGTGATACACCGGAAAACCTTGGAAAACTTGCAGAAGGTTCCAATACCTTAAATCTGCTTGTGAAAGGTGATAAAGATCATATTCGCATTGCACTTGGACAGATTGATGGTGTGAAAGATATCACTGTCGCATCTGCGAAGGAAGAACATGCATGGAATGTAACACTTTCTACGAAAGAG
Source organism: Blautia obeum ATCC 29174 (assembly GCF_025147765.1). Lineage (NCBI taxonomy): Bacteria > Bacillati > Bacillota > Clostridia > Lachnospirales > Lachnospiraceae > Blautia > Blautia obeum. The sequence goes on along the minus strand of NZ_CP102265.1, from coordinate 3,641,048 downwards.
GATATGGATATCCGCGAAGAAGTGTTCTTCAGGATGGCAGATGCACACTGCCCGATTCTGGAAATGAAGTCTAAGAAAGTATCTCTGGAGGAAATCTTCCTTGAACTGACTGAAGATGATAAGAAGAAAAAGAACGAAAAAGAGACAGACAAAAAGGAGGGGGAAAATAAATGATCGCAGTATATAAAAGGGAGCTGAGAAGTTACCTTACTTCTATGATCGGTTACCTGTTCATATTTTTTATCCTGTTTCTGACAGGTATTTATTTTTCGGCATATCAGCTTGGTGCAGCATATCCTCGTTTTGAGTACACATTAAGTGCACTGACCTTTGTATTTCTGATCAGTGTGCCGATTCTTACAATGCGAGTTCTTGCAGAAGAACGTAAACAGAAAACAGATCAGCTGCTTCTTACAGCACCGGTGTCTATTGAAAAAATTGTTTTTGGTAAATATTTTGCACTGGTTACGATCTTTGCGATTCCGATGCTGATTATGTGTCTGTATCCACTGCTCATGACAAAATTCGGAACAGTATCTCTGGGAGCAGCATACACTGCGATCCTTGGATTTTTCCTTCTGGGATGTGCAAATCTTGCAATTGGTGTGTTTATTTCCTCATTGACAGAAAGTCAGGTAATTGCGGCAGTACTGACATTTGTTATTCTGTTTGCTTTTTATATGATGAATGGAATTTCCTCTTTCTTCTCAGAAGGAGCACTTTCTACCTGTGTTACATTTGGACTTCTGATTCTGGCAGCAGCGATCATAATCTATACAATGATCAAAAACTTCCTGATCTCAGCAGTCATCTGTGTAGTTGGGGAGATCGCACTTGTCATTGTTTATGTTGTAAATTCCAGCTTTTTCTCAGGTGGAATCCAGAAAATTCTGGATATCTTCAACCTGAGCAGCCATTTTGACAATTTTGCAAATGCAATCTTTGATGTCAAAGGCATTTTGTATTTCCTGTCTGTGATTGCAGTCTGCCTGTTTCTGACTGTACAGTCGATTGCCAAGAGACGTTGGAATTAAGGAGGTGGGAGACAATGAAATTTACGGAAAAACTGAAAGCAAAGAAAGCAGATAAGATTGAAAATCCGGCAAAAGAGACAGCCAAAAAAGAAAAGAAACCTTTAAAACAGAAAATAAAGGATTCCATGAATAAAAAATACATCAAGAACGGTTCTTACAGCGTTGTGATCAGTGCAGTATTTATCGTAATCGTTCTTGTAGTCAATATGATCGTTGGTTCCCTTCCATCCAAATATACAGAAGTGGATGTCAGTGCTCAGAAACTTTACAGTATCACTGATGATACAAAGAACTTCCTGAAAAAACTGGATAAAGATGTAACGATTTATCAGGTCGTACAGAGCGGCTCTGAAGATGAAACGATTAAAAAGTTACTTGAGAAATATGAAGAAGGATCAGATCATATTAAAGTAGAACAGAAAGATCCTGTTGTAAATCCGAAATTTACGTCAGAATATACCAGTGATGATGTTGCTGCAAACAGTCTGATCGTGGTATGTGGTGACAGAAGCAAAGTTGTAAATTACAGCAGTATTTATGAATCTTCGATTGATTATAATACGTATCAGTCCACAACGACAGGATTCGATGGAGAAGGACAGATCGACAGTGCTATTTCCTATGTAACTTCCGAAGACCTTCCGGTTCTTTATACACTGGATGGACATGGTGAAAAAGACCTGGATTCTACTCTTCAGGAAGATATCCAGAAAGCAAATATTGATATTAAATCTCTGAACCTGATCACAGAAGAAAGTGTCCCGGATGATGCTGCGTGCCTGCTAATCAACGCACCAACTTCCGATATTTCCGAATCTGAGAAAGATGCGATCATTGATTATCTTGAAAATGGCGGAAAAGCTATGATCTTCTCTGATTATACAGAAGAATCCATGGATAATTTTGATGCGGTTCTCAAGAACTATGGAGTAGAGAGAACAGAGGGTGTTGTAATTGAAGGCGATTCACAGCATTATGCGCAGATGCCTTATTATCTGGTACCGACAGTCAACAGCACCGATGCAGTCTCTGATTTTGCATCCAAAGGTTATTATGTTCTGATGCCTTATGCACAGGGAATCAAGAAGACAGATGATGTCAGAGATACCGTTACGATCAACAGTCTTCTGACAACTTCTGACAGTGCTTATTCCAAAGTGGATGTCAATAGTGGAACGATTGAAAAAACCGATGATGATATTGATGGTCCGTTTGATCTTGGTGTAAGTATTACAGAAACATTGGATGATGACAAAGAGACACAGATCGTTTATTATACTTCTTCAAATCTGATGGACAGCCAGATCAACCAGATGGTATCCGGTGGAAATGAACAGATGATCATGAGTTCTCTGAGCTGGATGTGCAGCTCGGATGAGACATCAACAATTTCTGTTCCATCTAAAAACCTGCAGATTTCCTATCTGACACTGACTGCTTATGATGTAAGCTTCTGGAAGATCATGGTAATGGGAATCATCCCGGTAGTCTTCCTGGTAATGGGATTTATGGTATGGCTGAAAAGGAGAAAGGCATAAATGAAGAAAAAAACAGTCAAACTGGTTTCGGCAGTAGTCGTATTGGGAGTGCTGTGTGCAGCGTATGAAGGCGTAAACTTTTATGTTACCTCACAGGAAGAGAAAGAAACTGAAGAGAATGACACAAGCGTAGATTTGGTAAGTCTGGAGGCAGATGATATAACAGCAGTTTCATTTACCGCAGACCAGAATGAAGTAGAATTTGATAAAAAAGATGATAGCTGGACAGAAAAATCTGATGCGAATTTTCCGGTGAATCAGGACACGGTTGACAGTGCAGTCAAGGGAGTTGCATCCCTGACTGCTGACCAGGAGATTTCCGATGTGGAAGATATGAGTCAGTATGATCTGGATTCTCCACAGAATACGATTACGCTGACAACTGCAGATGGTGATACGACTCTTGAAGTCGGTATGGAATCTTCAAATAATCAGTATTATGTGAAGAAAGCAGATGACGATAATAATGTTTATCTGGTATCCAGTACATCAATAGAGCCATTTATGGGAACTTTATATGATTTCGCAGAGAGTGGAACATTCCCGTCCGTAACATCAGCTACGATCACAGATGTTAAAGTAGATAAAGAGAATAGTTATGAGCTTACACAGGATGCAGACAATCTGTTCTGGAATGTGTCTGATGGTAAAACTACAGAGAAGGCAGATACTACAAAAGCAGGAACTGTAACATCTGCAGTCGGATCTCTGGCATACGATAAATTTGTAGATTATAACTGCACCGACGATTCCAAGTATGGATTTGACGATCCGTATGCAGTTATCACTGTGAAGTATACCGAGGATGAACAGGAAACACAGAAGGTAGAGAAGACGCTTACCATTTATGTGGGAGATGAGACCGGCGATGACCGTTATGTGAAAGTAGATGACAGCAAAGAAGTTTACACGATCACGAAAGATTCTCTGACAGATATCCTCGACAGTACAATGTCTGATTTCTACAACCTGACAGTAAGCTATGTATCGGTTAATGATCTGGATTCCCTGGAAGTACAGAGCGCAGACGGAGATCATACAATAAACATTGTAACGGAAACCGTAAAGGCAGAAGATGAAGATACCACAGATACAGACTCCTCTGATGAAAGTTCTTCTGATGATGAGGAAGAGACTACTACAACAACTTACAAGTTAGATGGCGAAGACCTCGATGAATCCACATTCACGACTTTCTACAATAAACTCATCAACATGACCGCACAGGAACGTCTTACTGAGGAGTATACTCCAGAAGGAGATCCGGCATATATCTTTATCTTTAAAGATAAAGACGGAAAGGAAACTACGGTGAAGTATTATGAATATGATACAAACTTCTATGCGGCGGTAGTTGAGGATAAAGTTTATCTGGTGAACAAGATGAATGTAAAAGATCTGGATGAAGCTTATCAGAAGATGGTGAATCCGGATACGGAAGATGCCGAAGAAAGTACATCCGATACAGTTACAGAAGAAAATTAAATTTATACGAACCTGCCCCGCGAGTTGCTCGCGGGGTATTTTTTTGTTTGTTAGTGGTAAAAAAATCTTCCTGGTGATAAAATAGAGTCGATTTTATAATAAGCGAGGAATCAGAGATGTTATATTTTGTAAATGATTATTCAGAAGGGGCACACGAAAAAGTCCTTCAGCACCTGATCGATACCAATATGGAGCAGCTTCCTGGATATGGAACCGACCATTACTGTGAAGAAGCAAAAGAAAAGATCAAGAAGGCATGTGGCTGTGAGGACGCAGAAGTCTTTTTACTGACAGGCGGCACGCAGACCAATCAGATTGTCATTGATACGATGTTACAGCCGTATGAGGGCGTTGTAGCGGCTCAGACGGGACATGTCAGTACACATGAAGCCGGTGCGATTGAATTTACCGGTCATAAAGTCCTGACACTTCCGGAAAAGAATGGCAAGATCCGTGTGGCGGATCTTAAGAATCTGGTTGAGACTTTTTACGGAGATGAGAATCATGAGCATATGGTATTTCCGGGATTGGTTTATATTTCCCATCCAACAGAGTATGGAACCCTGTATACAAAGAAAGAACTGACAGAAATTTCAGCAGTGTGCAGAGAATATAAGCTTCCGCTTTTTATGGATGGGGCCAGACTGATCTATGGACTGGTCAGCAAAGAAACAGATGTGACTTTACAGGACATTGCGAAACTCTGTGATGTATTTTATATCGGAGGAACCAAGGCGGGTGCTTTATGCGGAGAAGCTGTTGTGTTTACCGGAGACAGTATGCCAAAGCATTTTCTTACAAGAGTCAAACAGCATGGAGCCCTGCTTGCAAAAGGCAGACTTACGGGGGTGCAGTTTGATGCGCTTTTTACAGATGATCTTTATCTTGAAATTGGTAAAAATGCTATCGAAACAGCCGCCGTTCTTAAAGAGGGCCTGAAAGAAAAAGGATATACATTTTACATAGATTCACCTACTAATCAGCAGTTTGTAGTTCTGGAGAACCGTAAGATGGAAGAATTAAAAAAAGATGTCCAGTTCAGCTTCTGGGAGAAGAAGGATGATACACATACGGTAGTCCGATTTGCAACCAGCTGGGCAACCAGAATGGAAGATGTAGAGAAACTTCTTTCTCTGTTATAGATTGTAAAAAGACCTTTTTTATCGTATAATATAGATATTCAGGTGATGGAAAAAGGGAGGTAGAACATGAAGAAACACAGCAAACGTCTGCTGACTGCAGCAGCACTGGTTATGACAACAACTGCCACTATTCATATTATAAATAAAGTGATCGCAGCATCCGCCTGTCTGAAGGAAATGCTGGACACTGATGTAAGAAACTATTATCATTGGCGCTTTGGTGATATTTATTATACAAAAAAGGGCAAAGGAAGCCCGATCCTTTTGATCCATGATATGCTTCCGGGTGGTTCCGGATATGAGTGGGGTAAGATCGAGGATGATCTTGCACTGGAACATACGGTCTATAACCTGGATCTTCCGGGATGCGGACGTTCTGAGAAGTCAGGAATAACTTATACAAACTTTGTTTATGTACAGGCTATCTGCGATTTTATTAAAAATGTGATCGGAAAGAAGACAGATGTTATCGTGAACGGATATGCAGTATCTTTTGTTGTGATGGCATGTCACAATGAAAAAGATCTGTTCAACAAGATTATGATGGTAAATCCGGTCAGTCTTTCAAGTCTGAAACAGATGCCTGGAAAGAAAGAAAAACTTCTCCGCAGATGTCTGGAAATTCCGGTGTTTGGAACATTGGTTTATCACATGGTCGTATCAAGAGATGCTGTTAATAACGAATTCATTGAGAATTATGCATTTGATCCGTTCCATCCGGACAGAGACCTGCAGGATGCATATTATGAGGCAGCGCACAGAGGCGGCTGTTATGCAAAGAATGTTTATGCAAATAAAGCATCTAAATATATGAATATTGATATTACCCGTGGACTGAAAGAAATCGATAACAGTCTTTATATTGTTGAAGGTGAAGCTGAGAACAATGGAGAAGCGATCGTAGAAGCATATAAGAACGTCAATCCGTCTGTTGAAGCTGTAACACTTAAAGAAACTAAGCATTTTCCACATGTGGAAGTGCCGGAACAGTTTCTGGAGCAGGTTGGAATCTTCTTCTGACAGAGTTGACTGTTCGACTTGAAAAAAAGATAAAAGAAAGAACTCATGCTTATGTTGATTTTCACAGTAAAATGTGATGAATAACACAAGAGCAGGAGTTCTTTTTTTCTGGAGAAGTGAGGGTACATTTCCCTACTTCTGTCGTTTATATTTCGAAAGAGCCAGAATGACAGAAACAAATGCCAGAGCAAACATAACTTCGATTCCCAGAGATTTCCAGATATCTGTGGCAATATTGCCGGAAACGCTATGATATCTGGCGAGCGTTTCATTGATGTCCTCATACCAGTAGACTGGAAGAAACTGTGCTATTTTAAGTACTTTTTTATCCATAACACTCATTGGTACAAAAACACCGGACAAAAAGCACATGCCAAGAGAAATAATATTGGAAAGTCCATTGAGCATGTTGCTGTTTTTTACAAAAAGTCCGAGCAGATAAGACAGAGACAGCGAGACCATCATCATCACAAAGGTATTCAGGAGATAATAGGTCAGAACACCGGAAGCCAGGAGATCTTTTTGATACATGACAATTGCACCTGTGACGGCGATCAGCCATAAACCGACTCCGATCGTAAACATGGCAAGCAGTCCTTCAAGGTTCTGCCGGCGAATGGAAACGGATGAAGCCTGCATACGTTTCTGGATATCTTCTTTCTGAAAAGCAAGAAGAATATAGCCCATGGAATAGCACAGAACAGCCAGAAACAGATAGGGAACATAACGGAAATAATAGGTATATGCCGGTGTTTCGGAAGTGGTTTCGGTGTCCTGATACATGGAAACCCTGGAGGAAGGCTGTTCCAGAGCGGCTTTTGCAGCTTCTTTCTGAGAAAAACCAGAAGCAATGTATGTGCGCACATTATTCAGCCATGCATTGATCTGCTGGTCTACATAAAATGAAGTATAGGATCCGGGAATCTTTGTGACGGAAATCGGGCTATCCTGTACAATGCAAGTTTTATAGAAATCTTTTGGAATCTGTACAATATATTCTGCATTTCTGTAAAAAAGCTCTTCCTGCATAACAGAAGGATCACTGGAAATCTCAGAAACATTATGGATTGTTTTGAGATAGTCTGTTAAAGCATGAGAAAGAGTACTCTGATCATTATCTGCAACGGCAATATCCACTCGCGCTTTTTCAAAATCTTCCAGATGCTCTTTGCTGGCAGCTGCCTGAAGAGCCATGGCAACGGAGAAAAAAATAACCAGATATATGATCACCAGACCGATATTCTTTTTTAATATTTTCATATAGCCTTTAAATACTGTCATAGCGATTCCTCCTGATCAGTAAAAATGAAGCCATAACAAAAGCAGCGCTCATAACTGCAAGTGTGACAAGATTGCGGTAATAGCGAGCTGTATCATTGTAAACATTGATACAGTAAAATGCATCTGAAATCAGGGCAGCAGGATTGATGCGGTTGATGATCGGAGCATGTTTTTCTACGAGATCTTTCATGTTACTGTTCATGAGTCCTGCAAGAAAACTGCAGACCATGGAAATCGCAAGGATAACAGCAACTTTTATACCTTCACTCAGTTTGCCGAGACTTCCGACAAACAGCCCCACAGAAACACCGATCAGGCTTCCGAACAGTGAAATGATAAGCATTTTTCCTATTTGTCCCTGAAAATCCAGTTTCAGCATGATACTGAGATAAATGAGTAAAATAATTACATCGGTATATCCGAGCAGAAAGGAAGTAATCTGCTCGGATAAAATCAGTTTGAGTTTATGGGTGGGAGTAACACAACGTCTTGTCGCCAGAGCTGTTAAATTGGCCTGTAACGTGATCGCGGCGCCAAAGCCGATAAAACATCCATACAGGCACGCCATGGCGATCAGAGCGTAAAAAAACTGCGAATTACCATCGATCGTTTTTCCACCCAGGGAAAGTTCCTGTACAAGATCGCGGGTATCTGTCATCTGTGAAAGTCCTTCCAGAATTCCGGAAGGATGTTTTTTCAGGATATTCTGTATCGTGTGCAGGTTGTTATTGTAACTTTCCAGAACAGACTGAAGGATACTTTCCGGAATGCCATGTGTATTAACTGTCAGAGACGGAGTCATTTCATTGTAATAGATACCAGAGATTTCCTTGTTTTTTAAAGCAGTAAGCGCTGCAGATTCATCCATCTCCTGAATGTTCAGAAGATCTGAATTACTTTTTTTAACCTGGTCTATGTAAAAGCTGAACAGTGGATTAGGGCTGGTTTCCTGCACCATAGCTACCTGAACGGTCTCAAAATCTGCATCATTCAGGTTTCCAAATGCAAAAAAGAAGAAGGTACCAAGAATCAGAGGAAAAACAAGCGGCCAGAAGGTCATATTAAAGTTACGTAATTTAACCAGAAGATTATACTTTATTAAATGCAGCATAAAAAATCCTTTCTGTGAATTTATGCATATTTATGTATAAATATACACAAATATTAATCACGAAGTTGTTTTCCTGTAATCTCCAGAAAGACATCATTCAGAGTTGGAAGTTCGGAAAAGACTCTTCCAAAAGTAATGTCCTGACTCTGAAGGTAGTTCAGAAGACGAATCAGATTATGCTGAGCACCTGTGCAGCGGAGAGAGAGAATCTGATTTTCATAATGCACATCAAAAACATGAGAAAGATTCCTGATATCCTGAAGGTGTTTTTCTTCGAGAAGAATTGCTTCCACTGTGATCGTTTCGCCTGTTTTGATCATTTTCTTCAGTTCCTCAGTGGTTCCGGATGCAATTACCCGTCCGTGGTCCATAATTGCGATGCGGGTACAGATCTGTTCTACTTCCTCCATGTAGTGGGAAGTATAAATGATAGTGGAACCCTGTTCGTTCAGTTTCTGGATACCTTCGAGAATTTTATTACGGCTTTGCGGATCAACTGCAACGGTAGGCTCATCCATAATGATCAGACGAGGCTTGTGAGCGATACCGCAAGCAATATTCAGCCGTCGCAGCAGACCGCCAGAAAGTTTCCCGGGGCGGGTTTTACAGTAATCTTCGAGCCCGACAAACTGAATTGCCTCATTGACCAGTTCTTTGCGACGTTTTTTATCAGAAACATATAAACCGCAGAAATAATCGATATTTTCATATACTGTCAATTCGTCAAAAACAGCGACATTCTGCAAAACAATGCCAATCTGCTGTTTGACCTGATAACTCTCAGGGGTCATAGGCTGGCCAAAGACTTCGATCGTTCCTTTGTCATATTTTAAAAGAGAGAGGAGACAGTTGATCGCGGTTGTTTTTCCGGAACCGTTAGGGCCAAGCAGACCAAAAATCTCTCCTTCATGAATATCGAGATTCAGATGATTCAGAGCAACCAGATCACCATATCTTTTTACCAGATTTTCTATATGAATCATAATAACTCCTTCCATACAAAAAGTTTAAATCATGAGTATCTGACAGGGGCAGATATGCATAAATACCGGAAGCAGACAAGTGTTTCTTCCTGACTATACTATAAGATAAATTGTGTGAAATACCAAGTGCAGGATGTCACAGAAAAAGGATGACATTTGTCACTGAACGGAGTGAACAGTAACCATTTGTCACGGAATGGAGACAAAAATGGAGAGGTGACATTTGTCACTTTGAATATACTGGAATGTGTTATATTATAAATATGTAAAAGAAAAACATAATAAAAGACAGGCAATGAAAGAGAATAAATTCTTTACAGAAACCTTTAGAATGGAGGAATATGGGATATTTTCAGGATATGGGACTACTGTTTATATATAGTCTGATAGTCCTTTTGTGGAAAGAACCTGACAGGACGCTGATTTTTGCGATTCTCTGGGCGGTAATCCTGATTTGCGGAATCTATTTCATACATGGAAAAAGTACAAAAGTTTTGGTTTGTACAGTATTTGCTTTAATGGCACTTGTAGTGCCAGAAATAGAAATGTTTTATCCGATTCTGATATATGCACTGATAAAAGAAATAAACTGGCAGATGGGACTGGCCATAAGTATGGCAGGGGTAATTCTGCTGGGGAAATATGGGGATATGCACATAGAAATAATGGCAAAATATGTGGTTGGATGTCTGCTTGCGGCTATATTGGAAAAGAAAACTTATAAGTACGATAAAATGGACATTGAATTACGAAAAACTGTGGATTCAGGAGAAGAAAAAGCACTTCTTTTGTCAGAAAAAAATAAGGCGCTGGCAGAAAAACAGAATTCCGAAATTTATGCAGCAACGCTTCGTGAAAGAAATCGAATTGCAAGAGAAATCCATGATAATGTGGGACATGTGCTGTCTAGAACGATTCTGCTAACCGGGGCCGCCAGAGCCATAAATAAGGATCAGAATCTGGATAGTCTTTTAAAAGGGCTGGATAATTCACTTAATTCTGCCATGGATAGTATCCGCTCAAGTGTGCATGATCTTCATGATGATGCAGTGAATCTTCAAGAAACAATAAAGGGGATTATAACGGACATAAAGATAGAAAATGTAGAATTTGAATACGATATGTCCGAAATAATACCCAGAGAAATAAAATATTGTTTTATCAGCATTGTAAAAGAAGCTATATCGAATGCTATGAAATATAGTTCTGCGACACAGATTAAAATTATTATGAGAGAGCATCCGGCAATATATCAGCTATGCATTGAAGATAATGGAAAAGGCTGCGCAGATTATGACAAAAATACAACAGGAATCGGATTGAAAAATATGCAGGAACGTGTAAATACATTGAATGGAAATCTCCAGATCAATGGCGAAAAAGGATTCCGTATTTTTGTTGTGATTCCGAAACAAAATAGAGCAGAATAGCAGAAAAAATGAGGATTTACAGGAAATGAAAATAGTGATAGTAGATGATGACTGCCTGGTTACAGCGGCTTTGAAAACAATCCTTGAAGTGAATGAAGACGTACAGGTGCTGGCAACAGGGTCCGATGGCAGAGATGCGGTATGCCTGTATGCAGAATATAAGCCAGATGTCTTGTTAATGGATATTCGAATGAAGAATATGAATGGACTCGAGGCTTCAGCTGAAATATTAAAAGCAGACGCAAAGGCTAATATATTGCTTCTTACAACGTTCCTTGATGATGAATATATTGTGAAAGCGTTACGCCTGGGAGCAAAAGGGTATCTGCTGAAACAGGATTATGCAAGCATTTTGCCGGCATTGAGAGCAGTGTATTCCGGGCAAACTGTATTTGGACAGGAAATTGTGTCTAAAATACCGGATTTGATTCAAAAGAAGGAAAATTTTGATTATAGTGTCTGTGAAATTAATGAAAAAGAAAAGGAAATCATCCGTCTGGTTGCAAATGGATACAGCAATAAGGAAATTGCTGCGGAAATGTACCTGGGAGAAGGGACAGTGAGAAATTATCTGAGCGCAATTCTGGATAAATTGCAGCTCCGTGACCGTACACAAGTAGCTGTTTTTTACTATAAGCATCGTTGAAAAAATAAAAATGTAGAAATATACTATGCATAATTATAAGCAAAATATACATATTGGAGATGTGAAAAGTATAAAAAGTAAAAGAAGAGCCGTGGACGGGGAGGATGAAGTGCAGGAGATATGTGAAGTAGTAGAGGAAAATGGGATTCCTATGAAAATTGTTTTGTGAAGATGTGGATAAGTGTTGTGAAATCGGCGAATGTAAAAGACATATGTACGCGTGATGAAAACATTACTACGTGCGAGACAAAACCATTGCTGAAATAATAGAAAACAGATGAAATTTATAAAAAATGTCAGATAATGATACAACCATTCGCCGCTGTAACCATTGACATCTGTATAAACAGCAATAAAAAGATATCCTGCCATCAACTTCCGGCAGGAGTTCGCAGAAGTACTTGGTGATGTTCTGACTGCGTAATCCATAATAATCACATTGTTTGAACGAAGTGAGTTTGTGATTATTATGGATGCATCTAGCAGGCAGGTTATCACCTAGAACGTCCGAACGACGAAGCCCGTTGATGGCAGGATATCTTTAATATTGCGTAAAATACACGAGTTTCTGCTTGCTTTACGCGCATTCAGATAGCAGTGCAGCTACGAGAACACGCCCAGATTCCTACTCGCCCCGCGCGTTTGTTAGCAGCCATTCGCGCAAACTCGCTAACGCTCAGACAGAGCGCTCGGTGGCAGCAACTAGCGCAGTTCTCGTGACGGAATCAGAGCTGAGTTCTACGTATCAGCACTGCTACTGGATGCGCTGAGAATCACTATATCGGAAAAATGATTTCACAACATTATATCGTGTGCGACGATGATACCTGATTATCCAACTATTATCATACTATCTATATGTGGCTTGTACATTTATGCAAGGATACTTGATGACGGATATGGCTATACTTATGCTACATAAGAATGTTTCACGTGAAACATCAGTAAAACAATTGTACTACATAATATTGCGTTTCCTATACGGAAATGTTGAAGGAATGCTTCTTTCACGCAGCTCAATAGCAACAACAGATTCCAGAACACGCCCAGATTCCTACTCGCCCCGTGCGTTTGTTAGCAGCCATTCGCGCAAACTCGCTAACGCTCAGACAGAGCGCTCGGTGGCAGCAACTAGCACAGTCCTCGTAACGGAATCTAAGCTAGGTTCTGGATATCTGTTCTGCTATGTGACTGCTGAGAATTGGAACATTACAATTCGCCTTAACTTTATTGCCATATGTGGAATAATCCTTCTGATATCCATAGTATTCTTATGAAAGTATTTCAAACAATAATATGAATTTGTGAATTGTATGATCTATAACTTAATGTTTCACGTGAAACATCGGACAGCGACGGCTCGATTCCTTTAACGAATCAGTTGCCATCCAGCCGTCGTGAACTGCCATAGATACCTGTATAAACAGCAATAAAAAGATATCCTGCCATCAACTTCCTGCAGGAGTTCGTAGAAGTACTTGGTGATGTTCTGACTGCGCAATCCATAATAATCACACTGCTTGAGCGAAGTGAGTTTGCGATTATTATGGATGCATCTAGCAGGCAGGTTATCACCTAGAACTTCCGAACGACGAAGCCCGTTGATGGCAGGATATCTTTAATATTGTGTAAAATACATGAGTCCTTCTATTATCTCTGCCTATTTCACTCGCATCCAGATAGCAGTGCAGCTATGAGAACACGCATAGATTTCTACTCGTCCCGTGCGTTTGTTAGCAGCCATTTGCGCAAACTCGCTAACGCTCAGACAGAGCGCTCGGTGGCAGCAACTAGCACAGTCCTTGTAACGGAATCTAAGCTGGGTTCTGGATATCTGTTCTGCTATGTGACTGCTGAGAATTGGAACATTACAATTCGCCTTAACTTTATTGCCATATGTGGAATAATCCTTCTGATATCCATAGTATTTTTAAAAAGTATCCCCAACAATAATATGAATTTGTGAATTGTATGATCTATAACTTAATGTTTCACGTGAAACATTGAACAGCGACGGCTCGATTCCTTTGGCGAATCAGTTGCCATCCATACGTCATGAACTACCTTAGAAACCTGTATAAACAGCAATAAAAAGATATCCTGCCATCAACTTCTTGCAGGAGTTCACAGAAGTACTTGGTGATGTTCTGACTGCGTAATCATAATAATCACACTGCTTGAGCGAAGCGAGTTTGTGATTATTATGGATGTATCTAGCAGACAGGTTATCACCTAGAACTTCCGAACGACGAAGCCTGTTGATGACAGGATATCTTTAATATTGCGTAAAATACACGAGTCCTTCTATTATCTCTGCTTATTTCACTCGCATCCGGATAGCAGTGCAGCTACGAGAACACGCCCAGATTCCTACTCGTCCCGTGCGTTTGTTAGCAGCCATTCGCGCAAACTTGCTAACGCTCAGACAGAGCACTCGGTGGCAGCAACTAGCGCAGTCCGCGTGACGGAATCAGAGCTGAGTTCTACGTATCAGCACTGCTACTGGATGCGCTGAGAATCACTATATCAGGTGCAATGATTCCACAAGATTACCGTGTGCAACCATTGCACCTGATGATCTAACTATTATCATACTATTTATATCCAGCTTACGCATTTATGCAAGGAACTTGATGATGGAAAGAACTATACTTGTACTACTACATGAGAATGTTTCACGTGAAACATCTGTAAAAGCAATACGAGTTATTATAAATATAACTATATAATTCCTGCGAATCTGGGAGTATAAAACCGTTTCCGTTTGGTGAATAATGAAAACATATGAATTATACTGCATTTCCTGGACAGCGGCGGTCATTATATATATTCTATAATTATCCTGATCACCGCCGCTATCTACCTTAGATACCTGTATAAACAGCAATAAAAAGATATTCTGCCATCAACTTCCTGCAGGAGTTCGCAGAAGTACTTGGTGATGTTCTGACTGCGTAATCCATAATAATCACACTGCTTGAGCGAAGCGAGTTTGTGATTATTATGGATGCATCTAGCAGGCAGGTTATCACCTAGAACTTCCGAACGACGAAGCCCGTTGATGGCAGGATATCTTTATTGTTGCATGAAATACACGAGTCCTCTAATTCCCTTGTAAAATATAAACAATAATTTTTCGAAAACTTTCTTGAATTTTAATGTTTCACGTGAAACATTTTGTGGAACAATACTATTAAAAGTGCTATAATAACAACAGTATGCTATACTTTCAAATAAACATGTATAGTCTTGATATTTGATATCCCGAAGGGAGGATGAATCTTGGGAAGAGTAATAGCAGTAGCAAACCAGAAGGGCGGCGTTGGTAAATCAACCACCGCAATTAATCTTTCTGCTTGTCTTGCTGAAAAAGGGAAGAAAGTACTTGCGATAGATATTGATCCACAGGGGAATACGACAAGTGGACTTGGAGTAGATAAAAATAATGTTGAGAATACATTATATGAATTACTTCTTGGCGAAGCAGAAGCAAAAGATACTATTGTTAAAGATGTAGTTGAGAACGTAGACCTGATTCCATCTAACGTGAATTTATCTGGCGCTGAGATTGAATTAATTGGTGTCGATGAAAAAGAATACATCATGAAGAAAATCATAGATAAGGTACGCAGAAAATATGATTATATTATTATGGACTGCCCGCCATCTTTAAATATGCTTACGATTAATGCTTTAACAGCGGCCAATTCCGTATTGGTGCCAATTCAGTGTGAGTATTATGCTTTGGAAGGATTATCTCAGTTAATACATACAATTGAACTTGTAAAGGAACGTCTGAATAAGAAACTCGTAATGGAAGGTGTCGTATTTACTATGTATGATGCAAGAACGAATCTTTCTTTACAGGTAGTTGAAAATGTTAAAGACAACCTTCAACAGAATATTTATAAAACGATTATTCCGAGAAATGTAAGACTGGCAGAGGCACCAAGCTACGGTCAGCCAATTACATTGTATGATACGAGATCGGCAGGTGCAGAGGCATATCGACTTCTTGCTGAAGAAGTAATTAACAGGGAGGGTGAATGATGGCTGGAAAGAAGTCAGGACTTGGAAGAGGTCTGGACGCATTGTTCCCGGAAAAAACAGTGCAGAGTAAACCTAAGACAGTGAAAACTGTAAAAGAAGAAAAAAAGGTTGCAGTAGATACTAAGAAATCCAGTCAGCAGGAAACCAGTAACGGCGAGAGAATGATGAAAATTTCCATGATCGAGCCAAACAGGGAACAGCCTCGTAAGAAATTTGATGAGGATGCTTTACAGGAATTATCAGAGTCCATTAAACAGTATGGAATTTTGCAACCATTGCTTGTGTCCGATAAGAAGGACTACTATGAAATCGTTGCAGGAGAAAGACGCTGGAGAGCTGCCAAGATGGCAGGACTTAAGGAAGTTCCGGTTGTTGTCAAAGAATTTTCAACACAGGAGATCGTAGAAATTTCTCTTATTGAAAATATACAGAGAGAAGATCTGAATCCGGTTGAAGAAGCAATGGCATATAAACGTCTGATTGATGAATTTCATTTAAAACAGGATGAGATAGCTGAACGTGTTTCAAAGAGCCGTACTGCAGTAACAAACTCGATGAGACTTTTGAAACTCGATTCCCGTGTACAGCAGATGATGGTAGATGAAATGATATCCGCCGGACATGCCAGAGCAATTCTTGCTATTTCCGATCCCGAGCAGCAATACAATGCAGCAATGAAAGTTTTTGATGAAAAGCTTAGCGTTCGTGAAACGGAAAAACTGGTAAAAAGTATTTTAACACCAACAAAGAAGAAGCCGGTTGTTTCAAATCCAACAGAAGATGCGATTTATGAGAGCCTTGAAGAAAAAATGAAAGGTATTACAGGAACCCGCGTATTTATTCACAGAAAGAAAAATAACAAAGGCAAAATAGAAATAGAGTATTATTCCAGAGATGATTTAGACAGAATTATTGATCTGTTTGAATCTATTGGTTAAAAGGGGTATGATATGAGTACGATTTTTGATAGTATAGGTATCGATCCTGGGATTATCATTATTGCTTTGCTGGCTATAGTTGTGATATTAATTGGAGTAATGATCAGTAATGGCATGCGTCTGACTCGTTTGGAACGAAAGTATAAGATGTTTATGAAGGGGAGCGATGCACAGTCCCTGGAAAAAACTTTTGTACGCAAATTTGCACAGATTGACAGACTGTATGAAGCAAAAGAAGATCATGAACATGCAATTAAAACACTGGAACAGCATTTTAAAGTTATTTTCAGCAAATATGGCGTAGAAAAATACGATGCATTTGATGATGTGGGTGGCAAACTCAGTTTTGCGCTGGCGTTGCTGGATAAAGATAATTCAGGTATCATTTTAAATGCAGTACACAGCAGAGACAATTGTTTCCTGTATCTGAAAGAAATTGTAAAAGGTGAATCTTATGTAATGCTCAGCCAGGAGGAAGTAGAAGCACTTCGAAAAGCTGTGAATTTTGAACTGGGTGAGATGAGTGAAGATGAAAAGAATTTAGAAAAATAAAGAAGACAGAAAAATAACTGTCAGGAGGAGAAAACATGTTAGACATCAAATTTGTGAGAGAAAATCCGGAAATCGTTAAACAGAATATCAGAAACAAATTCCAGGACAATAAACTGGAACTGGTTGATAAGGTTATTGAACTGGACAAAGAAAACAGAGAGATCAAACAGGAAGTTGAAGCTCTGAGAGCAGAAAGAAATAAAACTTCCAAACAGATCGGTGCGCTGATGGCACAGGGAAAACGTGATGAAGCAGAAGAAGTTAAGAAACAGGTTGCTGCATCCGGTGCACGTATTGATGAACTTTCTGCAAGAGAAAAAGAAGTAGAAGAAGAACTTCTTAAAAATATGATGGTTATCCCGAACATCATTGATCCGTCTGTACCGATTGGTAAAGACGACAGTGAAAATGTTGAAATTGAAAAATTCGGTGAACCAGTAGTTCCGGATTTTGAAGTTCCATATCATACAGATATTATGGAAAGCTTTGACGGAATTGATCTGGACAGTGCAAGACGTGTTGCAGGTAATGGTTTTTACTATCTGATGGGAGATATTGCAAGACTTCATTCTGCAGTTATTGCATATGCCCGTGACTTCATGATCAATAGAGGCTTTACTTATTGTGTACCGCCTTTCATGATCCGCAGCAATGTTGTAACAGGTGTTATGAGCTTCGCAGAAATGGATGCTATGATGTACAAGATCGAAGGCGAAGATCTGTATCTGATCGGTACCAGTGAGCATTCTATGATCGGTAAATTCATCGACCAGATCGTTCCGGAAGAAGAACTTCCAAAAACTCTGACAAGCTATTCTCCATGCTTCCGTAAAGAAAAAGGAGCTCATGGTCTGGAGGAGAGAGGTGTTTACCGTATCCATCAGTTCGAAAAGCAGGAAATGATCGTTGTCTGCAAACCAGAAGAGAGCCCGATGTGGTTTGATAAACTGTGGCAGAACACTGTAGATCTGTTCCGCTCCCTGGATATTCCGGTACGTACTCTGGAATGCTGCTCCGGTGACCTGGCAGACCTTAAAGTTAAATCTCTGGACGTAGAAGCATGGTCCCCAAGACAGAAGAAATACTTTGAAGTAGGAAGCTGCTCCAACCTGGGAGATGCGCAGGCACGTCGTCTGAGAATTCGTGTAAATGGTAAGGATGGTAAGAAATATCTTGCGCATACATTAAATAACACTGTAGTAGCACCTCCGAGAATGCTGATCGCGTTCCTGGAAAATAACCTGAATGCTGATGGATCTGTTAGTATTCCGGAAGCTCTGCAGCCATACATGGGCGGCATGAAGAGAATTGAGAAAAAGACCCGCGCATAAGGGCATGGAGGTGTACTTTTGCACAGCTTTTTAAAAGCAGTCGGTTTTTCTAAAGTGACCAAACGGGAAGAAATGAAAGAAATCATTCTGGATGTTATCAAAAATTACGATGAAAAAAACGTAGTGGAAGATCATCCAGATGGTGTCTTTGCTCAGTTTTCCCGGTTTTATGGAAATGACTGCGGTATTACTGTATGTGGTCAGTATGATGATGACAACAGATTTCATGTGGAATATTATTATCCTTTTTTTAGAGGAACTGGAATTACAACTCAGGAACAGGTAACAGTAGAAAGGCATGCGGATAAGGATGCCTTTTCTGCAGCCTGTGATGATCTGAGAATAGGAATCACGCTGATTTTTTATCTTCAAAATGTAGCTGAATATATGAAAGAAAGCAAAAAGCAGTTAACAGGTAATCAGCCGTTGACATTATCCGGACTTGCGGGGGAGGGTAAAATCCTTTTTCCAGTACTGAAGGATAAGGAAGCAGTCAAAGTTGAACAGGAAAGCAGTAAAAACCGAAGTTCAATGATCGCAGCTGCAAGAAATGGTGATGAAGAGGCTATGGAAAATCTTACCATGGAAGAAATGGACACGTATTCTATGATTTCTAACAGAATCGTTCATGAAGACATTTTGTCTATTGTA
The DNA here is from genome assembly GCF_025147765.1 of Blautia obeum ATCC 29174. Classification (NCBI taxonomy): domain Bacteria; kingdom Bacillati; phylum Bacillota; class Clostridia; order Lachnospirales; family Lachnospiraceae; genus Blautia; species Blautia obeum. The sequence continues at coordinate 3,621,856 of NZ_CP102265.1, read as the reverse complement.
GATTCATATTTTATGCCATATGGAATTCAGTGTGACCAGTATAGTATTTTAGGTGAGATTATAGAATATCGTACTGTACAGAATAATATTACAGATGAAGAACTTGTTCAGATGACAGTTGAATGTAATAATATTCAATTTGATATCTGTATCAATCGAGCGGATCTGCTGGGAGATCCGGCAGTTGGCCGAAGGTTTAAAGGTACGATCTGGCTTCAGGGTCAGTTGCATTTTTAGAATAGAGGAAAATATACGTGCTGAAGAATATAGACTTTAATAAAAACAGGCAGAGATGGAAAAATTATTTCTGCCTATTTATTTCGTTTCTGTTTCTGATCTTTTTTTATGTAAACCGAACAACTATATTGGAAAATGATCCGGAATTCAGTTCGAAATTTAAAATAGCCAGCATTGTGCTGGGCTGGATAGTTGGCGTTGTTCTTATTTTTGTCAGACTGGATTTTGGAAAGAAGTGGAACAGAGTAATAAATATTCTGTATATCCTGTTTGCACCGTGCTACATTTTTTTTAATATGGAAATTGCTGTATTTAATGAAACATACAGCTTTAGAGAACAACATTTATCACTGTTATTATTTAACTTCCTGTTGATTGGTATTCTGGAACTTATATTTATAGTTATTACAAATCGGGTGCGTCTTGGAACTGATATTTGGGCGTTTATCTGTGTAATGTTTAATATAGTAAATTATTTTGTTTATGAGTTTCGAGGAACACCGGTCATGGCATCGGATATTGCAACCGTAGGTACTGCACTGGAAGTTGCAGACGGTTATAAGATACAATTTAATTTCTATACAACAGTTGCACTGGTAATGCTGTTTGATTTTATAATGCTTGGCCGCGTGATAAAATGTGAACCTGTTTTCAAAAAAGTTTCTCATCGTTTGTGTGGAATCGCTGTAATGGCTATTGTGAGTGTAACTGGTTTTTCACAGCTTGTTATGACAGACATGGTAAGCAACAGAGGATTGTATCTGAGTCTTTTTAATCCAATGAGAAGTTATCAGCAATATGGCAGTATCGCCTGTTTCACAAGAAGCATCAAGCTTTCTGTACCAGAGAAACCAAATGGATACAGTCTGAAAAAAGTAGAAGAGATTACTTCAAAATATACTTCTGATACCGTAGATCCAAATAAGAAACGACCAAATGTAATTGCTGTTATTAATGAGGCCTTTTCGGATCCGCAGGTTCTTGGAGATATTGAGACAAATGAAGATTACATGCCATTTATTCATGATCTGATGAAAAATGGAAACTGTGTGAGTGGAACAACTTATGCATCAATCGTAGGCGGTCAGACTGCAAATACGGAATATGAATTTCTGACAGGAAATTCTATGGCATTTCTTCCAAAAGGAACGGTTGCATTTCAGTTATATCTGAGGCATGCAATGCCATCGTTGGTAACTGAACTGAAGAGTGAAGGATACACAGGAAATTCAGCAACCCATCTTCAGAAGGCGAGAAACTATAACCGAGACAAGGCATATCCGCTGCTTGGATTTGATAAGTTTTATGATTATACAAATATGATAGTCCCGTTTGTAAAAATGAGAAATAATGCGACGGACCAGTGTACCTACGATAATATCACACATGATTATGAACAGCAGAGAAAATTGACAGACGCACCGTATTTCGGTTATACAATGACGATTCAGAACCATAGTTCTTATGATGTACCATTTGATAATTTCGATGATAAACGAATTGTAGTAGAGAATGCAGATGCAACGGATCTGGGATATTACCTCAGTCTTATCAAATATTCAGATGAGATGTTTGAAAATCTGATCAATTATTATAAAAATACAGATGAACCGACAGTAATCTTTCTGACAGGAGATCACCAGCCGAGAATTCATGATGAATCGATGGATTCTATCACAAATGGAGAGTGGCGTAATTGGAATGATGAGGAAATGATGCGGCGATATGAGGTTCCATTCCTTATCTGGGCTAATTATGATATTGATAAGAAGACTGTAGAGAAGACAAGTATGAATTATCTTCAGACCATCCTTATGGAGACGATAGATGGAGAACTGACCGGCTTCCAGAAGTTCCAGCAGGATCTACAGAAAGAGATTCCGGTACTGACCAGTAATGGATATTGGGGAGCAGATGGAAAATTTTACAGTGTGGATGATAAGAACTCACCATATTATGATCTGATTCAGGAATATGCAATGCTGCAGTATAATGACATGACGGATTATAAAAACCGGGTAGAAGATTTCTTTGAATTGAAACAATAACAGAATAATGAGAGCAAAAAGCAATCAGGATGTTAAGTCCTGGTTGCTTTTTTCTTGATCTGCGCCAACGATAAGGTGGGTTTTGTTATATTTTGTGACACGATATTTGCATAGATAACTTTTTATATATGGTGTACTATAATACTATAAGTAATATCGAAACTATTAAGATGAGAAGTCAAGGGAGGAATTTTAACTATGGATCTTTCAACTTTAGTAAAAATGTCAAATACATACGGCAGCAATCCGGCTTACGTCCTGGCAGGTGGCGGCAATACTTCTGTCAAAGACGATACAACCCTGTATGTTAAAGGTTCCGGTACACAGCTTGCTACGATCAAAGCAGAAGAATTTGTCAAAATGGACAGAGCCCGTCTGAATGAGATTATGAAAACAGAATACCCTGCAGACGATGTGAAACGTGAATCTGCATATCTTGCGGATGTTATGGCAGCAGTAACCGATGATGACAAGACGAAACGCCCAAGTGTAGAGGCTTTGCTTCATAATTTATTTGCTTATACTTATGTACTGCATGTTCATCCGACTCTTGTTAATGGTCTGACCTGCGGAAAGGGTGCGCAGACACTTTGTGAACAGCTTCTTGGCAAAGATGTACTCTGGATCGATATCTGCAAACCGGGATATACGCTGGCACGTATCTGCTATGAAAAAATGAATGCGTATAAAGCAGAATTTGGAAAAGATGTGCAGGTACTTCTACTTCAGAATCATGGAATTTTTGTTGCAGCAAATACTGTAGAAGAGATAGGTGTTTTATTTGATGGAGTTATCAGCAAATTAGAGAAACAGGTAAAAAGAACGGCTGACGTAAGTGATGCAGTTACACCTGAAAAAGAACAGACTGCAAAGAGACTTTCCGAGTTACTGGGACATGCTGTAGAAGTTGTTCCGGCTGCAGAAATGAATAATTTTGTGAAAGATAAAACAACTGCAGCACCGCTTTTGAAACCATTTACTCCGGATCACATTGTATACTGCGGACCATACCCATTATTTGTAGAAAATGTTGAACAGGCAAAAGATGTACTGGATGCATTTATGAAAGAGCATGACAAAGAACCAAGACTGATCCTGGTACAGGGCGTGGGCGCATTTATCATGGAAGATGACAAGGCAAAAGCTGCAAAAGCACAGCTTCTGGTAAAGGATGCGATCAAACTTGCTGTATATGCCGAAAGTTTTGGCGGTGCATTACAGATGACAGATGATATTACATACTTTATTACTCATTGGGAAGCGGAAGCATATCGTAGTAAGAAATAAAGATACAGGTGTATCCTTCATTCTTGAATTGTGGTAATATATTGTCTATAAAACAGCAGGAGGTAATATTTCATGGTAAAAATAATTTCAGACAGTACCTGCGACCTTTCGCCAGAGCTGGTGAACAGATATGATATTGATATTTTGCCGCTTCATATTCTTCTTGGCGAGAAGGAATATAAGGATGGCAAAAATATAACTCCGGATGAAATCTTTGCATGGTCAGATGCACATAAGACAACACCCAAAACTTCGGCACCATCTCTGGTGGATGCGATAAAAATATTGAAACCTTATGTTGAAGAAAAAAGGGAAGTTATCTGTTTTTCAATATCATCAAGTATGTCAACTTCCGGAAATGTTATGCGTCTTGCTGCTGATGAGCTGGAAGCCTCCGATCTTGTGACGGTTATTGATTCTGCAAATCTTTCAACAGGTATTGGGCTTCAAGTCGTGGAGGCAGCAGTAATGGCACAGGCAGGAAAAAGTGCTGCAGAAATTACGGCTGCGCTAGAGGAAGTGAGGCCAAAAGTGCGTGCAAGCTTTGTGGTAGACACTTTGGTGTATTTGTATCGTGGAGGTCGCTGTAATGCGGTTGCGGCTATGGCAGGAAGTGTATTGAAGCTGCATCCAAAGATCGTAGTAGAAAACGGTGCAATGGATGCAGCTAAGAAGTATCGCGGCAAATTACATTCTGTAGTCATGTCTTATGTCAGAGATATGGAGGCAGACCTTAAAAATGCACGACCGGAGCGAGTGTTTATTACACATTCCGGCTGTGACCGTAAGATTGTGGAAGATGTGCAGGCTTATCTGCAGAGTCTTGGAATTTTTCAGGAAATTCTTGAGACGCGCGCCGGTGGTGTGGTTTCAAGCCATTGTGGGCCGGGAACTCTGGGAGTACTGTTTATTGCGAAATAAGAAAAGCGGATAAACTTTACGAATAAAACAGAAAACTTAAAGCTATTTAAGACTTTTTAAGTAAGAAAGTCGCAGCAAAAACTCTGTCGTGGAATCATTCAGAAAATTTATAAATTATACTAAATAGACCCCGACGGTCTGGAAAAACCAGATCATCGAGGTCTTTTCAGTAATTTCCAGTGTTTCAGTTTATAGCCGTAATCCTTTAATATCTTTAATACGTGATAAGATTGTATTGCAGCTGCAGCTGATGACACCAGGCAGGGCGTCAATGACATTGTGCAGGAAGTGTTCCATTTCATCACTCGATGAGGCAACGGCATGTACATGCAGTTTGTCTCTTCCTGTGACGCGGTAAATCTGCGTAACTGTATCATTTTTATATAATATATCTGTCACCTGTGACAGGGAGTCTGGTTTTGTTTCAATTTCAAAATAGCATGATACAGCACCACTGATTTTTTGAGGGTTAATTATAGTTGTATATTCTTCAATTACCCCCTTTTTCTCCAATGCCTGAATCCGGACTTTTACTGCCACCCTGGAAATACCGGTTTCTTTACCGATATCAGAGTAAGAGATACGTGCATTTTCTATAAGCAACTGGATAATCTTCTGATCCAGTTCATCTAAACCGTCCAGGTACATAAATACCCCTCCTGTAAAATAATATCCTGTGGATAGTAGTTTTCCTGGATATCATATCATTCATATTACCCAAAGTAAACGATGACTTGACTTATTAATTGTAACCACATATAATTGCTTCGTAACGTAACTTTATACTTACACTTCGTATATATAAGGTCTGATGAAGGGAAGGATAAGTGAAATTATGAAACTCGTGGAGGAATATAAGAATGTCAAAAGATGAATACCTGATTACAGATGCGCCTCTTAAAGCTTTGACGGTTTTTGCAATGCCAATGATTTTAGGCAGCTTTTTTCAGCAAATATATAATATGGCCGACTCCATCATCGTCGGTCAGTTTGTGGGTTCTTCCGCGCTTGCAGCTGTCGGTGCATGTGCAGCGTTGACTAATGTTTTCATTTGTGTGGCGCTGGGGGCCGGTGTCGGTGCAGGTGTACTCGTGAGCCGCTATTTTGGTGCCAGGGAGTATGGAAAAATGAAAACCATCGTGTCAACGTCTCTGCTTAGCTTTTTAGTTCTAAGCATAGTCCTTGGCGTTTTTGGCTTTTGTTTTTCTCGCTCGATGATGAGTACGCTACAAACTCCTGCCGATATACTGGATGACGCAGTGCTGTATTTGCGGGTCTATTTTGTGGGCTTTCCGTTTTTGTTTATGTATAACATTCTTTCAACGATGTTTAATTCTATAGGAGAATCCAAAATTCCACTGGGACTTCTGATTTTTTCATCAATCTTAAATATCTTCATGGATCTTTGGATGGTAGCCGGACTTGATCTCGGTGTGTTTGGTGCAGCGCTTGCGACCTTGATCGCACAGGGAATTTCTGCGGTGTTCTCACTTTTGCTTTTCCTTAGTCGGATGCGGCGATATAAAAGTTACTTTGACTGGTTTGACAGGCAGGAGTTACATTCCATGTTTCAGATTGCTGTGCCTTCAGTTCTTCAGCAGTCTACAGTATCTATCGGTATGATGATCGTACAGGCAGTTGTAAATCCTTTCGGTACACAGGCACTCGCGGGGTATGCGGCGACAATGCGGGTAGAGAATGTTTTTTCTCTGATTTTTGTATCTATCGGCAATGCGGTTTCGCCATATGTATCCCAGAATCTTGGCGCAAACAAACCCCAGCGTATCAAAAAAGGCTACCGCGCTGCATTAGTGCTGGATGTGTGTTTTGCAGCCATTGCCTTCATTGTGATTGAAACACTCCACACGCAAATTTCCTCGCTGTTTCTTGGTAAAGACGGAACAGACCTGGCCTACCAGGTATCTGGGGATTATATGAGATGGCTTGGCTACTTCTTCATCTTTATGGGAATCAAAATGGCAACTGATGGAGTCCTTCGTGGTCTTGGAATCATGCGCCCGTTCCTCATTGCAAATATGGTGAACCTGGCGATTCGTCTTTCCGTTGCTTTGATTTTTGCACCGCGTTTTGGCATTGCATTTGTCTGGCTTGCTGTACCAGCTGGCTGGTTTGCGAACTTTTTAATATCCTATGTGGCGCTCAGAAGGTCATGGCCAACTGAGGAATAGATGTGCAAGAGATAAAAAAGATTTTCTAAAGCAGATGCAGAAGGCCAAAAACGCCGGAATGAATGGACATATTGTCAAATCGCGGGATATAAATAAGCTGAGTGAGATTTTGAGGAAGATTTTTATATAATTCACATATGGGACAGTAAATAGCGCTTGCTATTTATTGTCTCTTTTATTATAATTTAATGTGCGTGACAAGGCTGTTATGTGTTATTATGTACAAAAATGGGAGAGAAAAAATGTGGCAGTTCATTCTAGGGAGTGCAGGGTTTCTCCTGTATTTTATTTATGATATAAACAGCATTAAAAAGAAAAATACATTTTTCCAAAAATTTTTCGCATGGGGGACGGTTCTGGTGGCTTTATCGCTCGTCATGGAGCTCTGGCTCTCGTGGGGGCAGTGCCAGCACAGAATCGGAAGAATAATTGGATTTGGAACAGGAGCCTTGTGTTTCCTTGCACTTCTTATATATACCTTGTTTTTTGCCCTTCCCTTTGAAGAAACTTACTGTGAAGAAAACAAATTACGTGCGGCATATACAGAGGGTGTGTACGGTCTGTGCCGTCATCCCGGAGTTTTATGGTTCGCAGGAGCATATCTTTGCATGTGGGGAATGTTTGGCGGATGGAGACAGGGAATCTATTTTCTGCTTATGATTTTTTGGAACTATCTGTATATCATTTTTCAGGATCTGTGGACTTTTCCACAGACATTTTTTAATTACAGGGAATATCAGAAAACAACCCCGTTTTTAATGCCGAATAGAGATAGCATAAAGAAATGCTTATATAGTATCAGAAAACAATGATCGATCTGGAGCGGACAGACTATGAATTTAGAAGAAAAATTAAAAAAACAACAGTATAAAGAAATATGGCAGCAGTACTGTGGATTCCTGGATCTGTCGATGAATGGATACATGAAGATTCAGCGTCGGTTGATGGAGGAACAGGTTAAGCTGTGGAGCAACTGTGGTCTGGGACAGTCTATTTTGAAGGGAAAACATCCTCAAAATCTGGATGAATTCAGAAAAATGGTACCGCTGACAACCTACGATGATTACGCGGATATTCTGCTTGCCAAGCAGCCGGATATGCTTCCGGGAAATCCGGTCATCTGGATCCAGACAACCTGGGAAGGTGGAAAGCACCCGATCAAGGTGGCACCGTATACTCGAAGCATGCTGGACACCTATCGGAATAATGTTACAGCATGTCTGATCTTATCGACCAGCAAAGAAAAAGGATCTTTTGATGTAGCAGCTACAGACAAATTCCTGTATGCGCTGGCACCACTTCCTTTTGCAACAGGACTCTTTCCGTTGGCTCTGGGCGAGGAGATTGGAATCGAATTCCTGCCCGCAGTAAAAGAAGCCGTAAATATGAGTTTCAGCGAAAGAAACAAATTAGGATTTAAGATGGCGATGAAGAAAGATCTTGGCTTTTTCTTTGGACTTGGAAGCGTAGCTTATGCAGTAAGCTTGAGTCTTTCTTCGCTAACAAACGGCGGTGGAGGCGGCGGAGTAAAACTGTCAAGCCTTATGCAATGCAAGCCACATATGATATTACGTCTGCTGCAGGCAAAGCGTCGCTGCAAAAAAGAAAACCGCGCAATGCTTCCAAAAGATCTTTTCCATCTAAAAGGATTCATGGTAGCCGGTACAGATAACCTCTGCTACAAAGACGACCTCGAAGAACTCTGGGGAATCCGTCCGATGGAATTATTTGCCGGTACAGAACCGTCCATTATGGGAACAGAGACCTGGACAAGAAAAGGAATGTATTTCTTTCCGGATACAGCGTTTTATGAATTTATCACCGAGAAGGATATGATGCGAAATTACGAAGATCCTTCTTACATCCCGCCGACTTATCTGATGGATGAAGTTCGGCCGGGAGAAAAATACGAACTCGTATTTACTATTCTCAAAGGTGGCGCGTTTGCCCGCTACCGCTGTGGTGATATGTATCGCTGCGTCGGTCTGGAGAACCGTGAAGATGAGACAAGGATCCCGCGCTTTGAATATGTGGACCGAGTGCCGTGGATTATCGATATTGCAGGATTTACAAGGATTTCGGAAAACGGAATCCGCAGCGTGATCGCTCTTTCAAAGCTGCCGATCATAAATTGGGTTGCAACAAAAGAATATAATGAACAGAATCGTCCATATCTGCATATGTATGTGGAACTGGAACGTGATGCACTGCTCAACACTGCGATGAGCACAAATATTTTGAAAGATCTTTTGAGTACATATTTCAAATATATTGATCAGGATTACAGGGATTTGAAAAAGATTCTTGGAATGGATCCTCTGCAGGTGACGATCTTTACTTGTGGGACATTTGAAGCCTATGAGAAAAAGACCGGTAAGAAGATACATCAGATGAGCCCTTCACATTATGAATTGAAGGAACTGCTTGATATACAGGAAAGTCTGAACAGAGTGAGATAAGCTTTAAATAAGAATGAAAACGAGAGTGGAGTAAGGGGATTTTATGGGAACCTACGGATATATATCAATCATAGCCATGCTGTGTTATGGATTTATGCTGTTGATGTTTTTGACAGCAAAGAGAAATAAAATAATAAACAGTTTCCTGGTGGTGCTGACGGGCCTGCTATTCTGGACTGGAGGTTCTGCTTTTATGCGAGCACAGCTTTGGCCTGGATGTGAATTCTGGTATCAGGTTTCCCTGTTGGGAATTTTGCTGCTGCCATATGCGTACTACCGTTTTATACTCGCCTTTGGCGGTGAAAAGAGCGGTATTGCGGGAAGAATATACTTTGTGGTCATGCTGACCTGCTTCTGGCTGAATGCACAATTTGGAGTTTTCCTTGAAGCTCCCAAAATGGTAGAAAAAAACGGAGCTGCAGCTTTTGTATATGAGATCAAGCCTGCAATCATCGTATTTTTTATACCATCGGCAATTTTCTTGATCCATCTTCTTACAGTCATTGTACGGATCTGTAAAAACAATCCGACTATGAAAGTCCAGTATGAACCGGTTATGCTGGGAGTCCTTGCATTGTTCTTAGGAAATGCATTTCTTGGAATTCCGTTCTTCAGCGGATTTCCGATTGATATCTTAAGTGGTGTAGTAAATGTATTTTTACTGTTCTACGCACTGATCCGAAGACGCTTGTTCCGCCTGCAGATGCTGGCATCCCCTTCCCTGTGTTATGGTGTTGGATTCCTGTTTTCCATTCTTGTTTTCTTAAATATTGTTCCATCCCTGCAAAATCTATTTCATATGCGGCCGGATAAGAACACCCAGATTTACACTCTTGTTTTTTCAATCGTCTTTCTGATCATCTATGCACTCTTTACTTATCTGTGGAAGCTTTTGATCCGCTGCGTGTTTGTCAGAGAAGAAAACCATCAGGCTGAGAAGATCAGAGAATTTAATTCAGCAATCTCCAAAACTCTGGATCTTCAGGAAATCCTGGATAAAACGATCCATGTTATGAAAGATTTGATGGATGTTGGAAATATCTATATCTGTATGCAGGACGCACCTGGCGAGCCATATCGTGGGGTTGCAAGTGACCAGCCTTTAAGTGATCTGGCGTTTGCCTTTGAAGAAGAAAATCCAATGGTCCAGTGGCTGAAAGACCACGAAGAACCGATTATTTACCGTGATTTCCGCTACTCTGTAGAGTACAAGTCCATGTGGGAAGAGGAAAAACATCAGCTGGATAAAAACCATACACGTTACTGTGCCGGATTAAAAGATGGTGATAATCTGGCGGGAGTGATTCTGATCACATCATCTTCTTCAAAAAAGAGACTGGCATACGATGAAGTAGAGATAATCTCAAACATCACATCAGTGGCATCTATTGCTATCAAAAATGCAAAGCTGTATGAGAACGCCCGTCTTGAGGCAAGAACCGATGAGCTGACAGGTTTATTAAATCGAAAATATTTTTATGAAGTTCTCAATGAAGAATTCGAGAAAAACAGAGATGCTTCGCTGGCACTGTCCATTATCAATGTAGATGATTTTAAATTATACAATCAGCTGTATGGTATAAAAGAAGGCGACATATGCTTGCAGCGCATTGCAGACATCATCAATAGCAGCGTAGGAGAAAGTGGATATACTGCCCGCTATGGCGCAAAAGAATTTGCTGTTCTGCTTCCAGGCTACGACCTTTTCTCTGCCAGAAATCTGGTGGAATCCATTGCAAAACAGATATATGTTATGAATAACCGCAGAACCGACATGAAGCTCAAGCCGATCACAGTCAGTGCGGGAATCAGTGCAGCACCGTATGCGGCAAAGAATGTCAAAGAACTGCTGGAAAATGTTGATCTTGCGGTGTACCACGTAAAACACAGCGGGAAGAATGGAATTCAGGTCTTTGATACCATGTTCCGCAACAATAATAAAGATGCTCACGCAAAAACACATGCACATATTTACAAAGAATATGAATCAACCATCTACGCATTGACCGCAGCTATTGATGCAAAAGATCATTATACCTTCAGCCATTCCACAAATGTTGCCTATTATGCAACAGCACTTGCAAGAACACTTGGAATGAACGAAGATATGATAGAGATCATCCATCAGGCAGCACTTTTGCATGACATCGGTAAAATTGGTATTCCAGAAAGTGTATTAAATAAGGCCGGATCATTGACAGATGAAGAATACGAGATGATCAAAGGCCATGTAGAAGCTTCCATCGACATTATCCGACATCTTCCGTCACTGGATTATGTTATCCCGGCGGTCATCGGTCATCATGAACGCTATGACGGGAAAGGATATCCGCGCCGTATTGCAGGCGAAGATATACCGCTGACGGCACGTATCCTGTGTGTGGCAGATTCATTCGATGCCATGACATCCATACGATGCTATAAGAAAGCCTTCCCTGTAAAAGTAGCTCGGGAGAAGCTGATTCAGGATGCAGGCAAACAATTTGATCCAGAGCTTGTTCGCAAGTTTGTAGAATGCCTGGATAACGGAACGATCAATCTTGTAAAAGAAGAAGAGGCATGACAACAGGGAGAAACCGACTGATGCAGATCATCGCAGGACAGATCAAAGATTTCTTCAGATAAGCTTTTTAAGGAAAATAGATATTCAATTTTATTGAACTGAAGAATAGTTCAGGGCCCATTGCATTCTTCAGTCGACGGTGTGAAGTACAACACTGTAATTCACAGACAACAATAGCATCAATTGATTCGTTTTGTGTGGCGCTCAGAAGGTCATGGCCGACTGAGAAATAGATGTGTAAGAGATAAAAAAATAACTCTCTTACTTTCTTAGCTGCATATGTTTTAAAACTGCCGCCGATCTGGGTATACTTTGTAATGACTCTGGACGAATTTGAAAAAATGCCTGTGGTATTAATTCACTATGTCAGAGGCAAATGGCTCACAAACATTACCAGAGATTTTGATTAATAAAAACACCTTCAGGCTATAATAGCTTGAAGGTGTCATGACAGACAAGTTTTATTTAACTACTGCAACTCCCGCAATATTGATTTTCCAATCGTGTCTTGTGGCATCTGTACACTAAAATTTTCTGCAACAGATGCACCGATCACCGCAAATGTATCCTGGTTCTCAATAGCTCCTGTTTCTTTCATTTTCTTTGAATATGCAATAAATGGTACATATTCTCTTGTATGATCCGTTCCGGTATAAGTTGGGTCATTTCCATGATCCGCAGTCAGGATCAGAAGATCATCTTCTCGCAACTCATTCATCAGAGTTCCAAGTCCTCTGTCGAACTTCTCAATTTCACGTCCGTATCCTTCCGGATTTCTTCTATGCCCCCACAAAGCGTCAAAATCCACCAGATTCACAAAGCAGAGACCATGAAAATCTTTTTTACAGATATCAATCGTCTGTTGCATGCCATGCACAGAACTGTCTGAATGGTAAGTCTGTGTAATTCCCTCACCACAGAAAATATCATTGATCTTTCCAACACCAATCACATCAAGACCTGCATCCTTCAATGCATTTAAGGCTGTTCTTCCAGTCGGTTTCAACGCATAGTCATGGCGGTTGCTGGTTCTCTTAAACGTACCCTTTTTCTTTCCGACATACGGTCTCGCAATGACTCTGCCAACTCGCCACTCATCTTTCATGGTCAGTTCCCTGGCAATCTCACAGCAGCGATACAGGTTTGCAAGATCAAATGTCTCTTCATTTCCACAGATCTGCATTACTGAATCCGCAGAGGTATAGACAATCATCGCTCCTGTATTGATTTCTTCCTCGCCAAGTTCCTCGATGATTTCTGTTCCACTGGCACTCTTATTGCCAATCACACGCTTGCTTTATAATTTATTTCATTTATTTTTGGTCATTATGTATGATTTATGTGTCTTGCTTTATTATTTATTTATTCGCAATCCTTTCGTTTGTCTAATTTTCACAAATTAAGTTTTGCAATTACCACATAACGCTGATATAATATACAAAAAACAATGTGCGTTTAACTTACTCATGGAGGACTTATCATGAACAAACACAAACGATACAACGTTGGAATCCTTATTGGGGGCGTATATACTTATTTTCCCAAAGAACATATCAGTGGTATTGCTACTGCAGCAAAAGAACTCGATATAAATGTCTGTTTTTTCCTTGGTACGCAGACCCAAGATTTCTTCGAAGATATGCTCGGCGGAACTCACAAAGATTCTTTTGATTATCAGTTCAATACCATCCACGATTACAGTCTTATGGGAGGTCTTGATGGACTGATCATCAATTATGGAACTCTGGGACTGCAGTTAAAAAATGAGACTGCTGAGAAATTTGCCCGCAAATTCAATTCCATTCCTACCGTGTTCCTTACGGAGATCGTCCATGCGCATAACTGCCATTCTCTGATCTGTGACAACAGACAGGGCATCCAGCTGGTCATGGAGCATCTGACCCAGGAACACAATTGTCAGAAAATACTTTTTGTAGCCGGTCCTGCACAGAATACAGATGCTAATGAACGTAAAAATACTTATCTTGAAATGATGGCGAAATATCATCTTCCGGTCAATCCCAAGATGATCGCACAGGGTGATTATTCAGAATTTGTAGATAAACAGATTGAAAAACTCCTCGATGATAATCCAGATGCCCAGGCTATTGTCTTCGCCAACGACGAAATGGCATTTGCCGGTTATCGTGTTTGTGAAAAACGTGGTCTCAAAGTAGGAAAAGATATCCTGATCACCGGTTTTGATGACTGTGAGCGTGCATCTGGTATGGAACCACCTCTTACAACCATTCAGCAGGATGGAGTCCTCATGGGCCGAATGGCTGTATACGACCTTGTTGATAAATTGGACGGCAAAAATGTCCTGTCCCGAAGAGTTCCTGTTTCTCTGTGTGTCAGAGAATCCTGCGGCTGTCAGGAACAGCTTCCGGAAATTCAAAATACTCCAGTGAGTCTTACCGAACAGATACACAAGCTGAACCGTACGATTACCAATATGAAGCTTGAGCTGATCAGTTTTCAACGTAGATCCTGGTTTATTTCGTCACTTGCCCGAAGTCTGAATGACTGCATGGAGGATGAATACGCTTTTCTTCTGGAAGCAATGGAAAACATGCGGGAATTGCGCACAAAATGCACCTACCTCTTTCTCCTGGATGAACCAATCGTATATCATCAGAATGAGAAATGGATTTGTCCGCAAAATCTGCGACTTGCTGCCTATTACCGGAATGAAGAAGTGGATGCATTTCATTTCTATGACCGCCAGCCTGTAACAGACCAAAAAGGTATCTGTCAGTTGATGAGCGATGATGAACGACATCAGTTTATGATATTTCTGCTCTTCTCAGGAGAAAAACAATATGGTCTGCTCGCATGCGATATACAACAGGAAGAATTTCCATTTTTCTATGTGATCAGCCTGCAGATCGGTCTTTCTTTGCATTATCTGGAAATCAGTAAAGCAGAAGCCCGGCGCCGACAGGAAATGTCCAGAGATCTGGAGCTCGTACGTGAGCGAAACCGGGTACTTGGATTTATTTCCAAATATGATGAACTGACTGGTCTTCTGAATCTGAGAGGTTTCACAGAACAGACAAAAAAATTCTGCAGCAGCGAAATAAATCAACGGGCCTACATTATCTGTGGAGATTTGGACCATCTGAAAGAGATCAATGACACCTGGGGACATCCGGCCGGCAACTTTGCACTGCAAAGCGTTGCAAGAATCCTCGGAGGCTGTCTGCGCAGTCAGGACACACTTGCACGTGTCGGTGGTGATGAATTCCTGATTCTTTTAAATTGTGAAGAAGAAAATTTCCAGGATATTTTCCGTAAACGAATTAAAGATGCCTGCACGGTTTTTAATGCTGAATCCGATAAACCATTCCTTGTGGAAATCTCTCTTGGAATTGCAGAATTCCGTCCTAAACCGGATACCGACACACAGGAAATCATCGCTCTTGCCGATAAGGAGCTTTATGAAGCCAAGAAGCATCGACGAAAATCCGTTCGCAGACCTGAATCTTAATTTATTACAAAGAGAAGTCCACGACCTTCATTTGTCATGGACTTCTCTCCAGTTATCCAGGACTTTTTTCTCGTTACCCAGGAATTAAGGTCTTGTTTTTTAAAGAAATATATAGTACAATTTCTGGTATGTCCTGTTAGTTTAATGGATAGAACAAGTGCCTCCTAAGAGAAAGCCGAGGCATTCCCCAAAGGGAAAAAATGAAAAACAACTTTCAGTTCGAATCTATTCTGAAAAATGCTAAGGGTGACAACAAAGCATTCCCCAAATTGGGGAGCGTTCTAATGTTACCAAATCGAAAAAATCTGTAGATTGACAACTCAAAAAAGAGTTGATAATCTTATATATGGCCGAAGGGAAAAATCCCAGAAACCCAGTAAAATCAAGGGTTTGCGGCATGTGTCGTCATAGCTCAGCTGGATAGAGCACTCGCCTCCTAAGCGAGGGGTCGGAGGTTCAAATCCTCTTGGCGACGGGCTTCAAAGCGTTCGAAAATGTTAGCTGGATTAGCTGACAACGAACGCTTTATTTATTTTCTAATCACGTTCGTGACACTAAATTCCATTCAAAATGATCAATTTCCAGCTAACGCAATCCGATTTTTGTTAGCTGACAGCTAATCAAAATCACCGGTTTGCAAACATGGGTTTTAGGAAGTCCAGCTAACATTTGGGTTTCGCTCTGTTGTCACCCCTTATTTGGGGATGTAAATCAGAGAAAAGGCGGGAAAAGAAACAATCTCTCCCAAACCTGCAAACATAAATTAGCTGAAACAGTATTCAATTCTATTAGCTACAGCTAATGGTCAAACAGCAATGTCTGTTTGGAACTTTACTATCTATAAAAGTTCCAGGCAGGCATTTTTTAGTTCCTGAATCCTGGAGGAAAGGAGTCAAGATGGCTGAGCCAAACAGACAATCAGGAGAAAACGAAGAAAGAATCATAGAAATTGAGATTGAGCGTCTTCGACCGTTCAAAGAGCATCCGTTTCAGGTGAAAGATGATAAGGAAATGTTTCTTCTGCAGGAAAGCATTGAGAAGTATGGAATCTTAAATCCGCTGATCGTCAGACCGGTACCGGATGGCTACTATGAGATCATATCCGGTCACAGAAGAAAACATGCTGCGGAGAAACTGGGATACCGTAAAGTACCAGTGATTATCCGGGTATTAAGTGAAGATGATTCCATTTTAAGCATGGTGGATTCCAATCTTCACAGAGAACGGATCAGCTACAGTGAAAAAGCTTTTGCTTACAAATTAAAGAATGACGTATTGAAAAGAAAAAGTGGTCGAAAAAAGAGCCAAGTTGACCACAAAACACCAAGAAAAAGAGCAATAGAGATCATCAGCGAGGATTGTGGTGATAGCCCAAAACAAGTGCAGCGTTATATCTCACTGACAAAACTGATACCGGAAATGCTGCAGAAACTGGATGATGAGATTATTTCTTTTTGTCCGGCTGTAGAGATAGCTGCATTAAATGAAACAGAACAAAAGGAACTGCTTGTAGCAATGGAATATGCACAGGCGATTCCATCACTCTCACAGGCCCAGAGGATCCGGCAACTGAGTAAAGAAAAGCAGTTGTCACTGGAAAAGATGGAAGAAATTATGTGCGAAGTGAAAAAAGGTGAGATCACAAGAGTGGCATTCACAAACGAGCAGTTACACAAGTATTTTCCAAATTCCTATACACCGGCAATGATGAAACGGGAAATACTGGCACTGCTGAAATTATGGAAAAAAGAATCATGGGAAAGTTAAAGGAGGAAGAAATTATGTGTAAAATTATATCCGTAGTAAACCAGAAAGGCGGAGTCGGAAAGACCACCACAACCGTAAATGTAGGCATAGGACTGGCAAGAGAAGGTAAGAAAGTGTTGCTAATCGACGCGGATCCACAGGGAAGTTTAACTGCAAGTCTTGGATATGAGGAACCGGATGATCTTCGCATCACACTGGCAACGATCATGATGGATGTCATCAATGAAGAAGAAATCTCTCTGGAAGATGGTATCTTACATCACCAGGAAAATGTAGATCTTCTTCCGGCAAATATTGAGCTTTCTGCCCTGGAAGTAACGATGGGAAATGTTATGAGCAGGGAAATGATCATGAAGGAATATATCGATGCGATAAGATCCCGATACGATTATATCCTGATTGACTGTATGCCAAGTCTTGGTATGATGACAATCAATGCACTGGTCTCTTCCGATTCTGTGCTGATACCTGTACAGGCTGCATATCTGCCTGTTAAAGGACTTCAACAGCTGATTAAGACAATTCTTACAGTAAAGAAGAGACTGAACCGGAAACTGGCGATTGAGGGCATTCTCTTGACTATGGTAGATTTCAGAACCAATTACGCAAGGGACATTGCATCGAGAGTACATACAACCTACGGAAGCCAGATTGAAGTATTTGAAAATGTGATCCCGATGTCCGTAAAAGCTGCTGAGACAAGTGCAGAGGGAAAAAGTATTTACATGCACTGTCCGAAAGGAAAAGTTGCCGAGGCATATATGAAATTGACACAGGAGGTTTTGAAGAATGAAAAATAGAAGTGGCGAAAAGATTAAACTGGCAAGTATTGATGAACTGCTTGGTGTGGTAAATGAAGAGTCAGCAATGGAAATTGAAATTAGTAAGATCCATCCGTTTAAGAATCATCCGTTCAAGGTGCTGGATGATGAGAAGATGCAGGACCTGGTTGAAAGCGTAAAGATCAATGGAGTACTGACACCGGTACTACTTCGCATGGATGAAAATGAAGAATATGAAATGGTATCCGGTCACAGAAGAATGCATGCAGCACAGCTGGCAGGACTTACGACTATTCCGGCAATCGTAAGAGAATTATCGGATGATGATGCCATTGTGGCGATGGTGGACGCTAACATTCAGCGAGAGGAACTGTTGCCGAGTGAGAAAGCTTTTGCTTATAAGATGAAACTTGAGGCAATGAAAAGACAGGGTGTCAGAACAGATTTAACTTGTGTACAAAATGAACACAAGTTAGGTAAAAAGTCACGAGAATTATTGGGTGAGCAAGTTGGAATAAGCAGTGTGCAGGTGACTCGTTACATTAGACTGACAGAGTTGATACCAGAACTTCTTGATCTGGTAGATAACAAAAAGCTTCAGTTCACGGTTGCTGTCGATATCTCCTACATCGATAAGGAAGTACAGGAATGGATTTACGAATATATCAGCGACACTGGATTTATCAAGCCCAAACAGATTGCAGCACTTAGAAATCAACTGAATAATGGACCAATTAATCAGATTCAGATGTTATCGATTTTCAATAACTGTGTGATGGCAAAGAAAGTATCCCGGTCTCTCACTTTCTCAGAAAAGAAACTAACAAAGTACTTTCCGGATGATTATACAGCCAAAGATATGGAGCAGGTGATTGAATCATTATTAGAAAAATGGATGCAGGAACAGTCCTGTTAAGGATAGAAAAAGCTAAGAAAACAAAGTCAAAGAAGTTTAAAAAGAGGACTTCTTAGCAGAAAATGAAAGGAGGAAATTATGGAGAAAAAAATGACATTTAATTATTTTTACGGTACCGAAGCTGATCAGTTCAGCTTCTACCGCATACCAAAAGTATTATTTACAGACAGTTATTTTAAAGATTTATCGAGCGATGCTAAAATTTTATATGGACTGATGTTGGATCGAATGTCTCTTTCCATCAAGAATCAGTGGTTTGACGACAAAAACAGAGCATATATCTACTTTTCCATCGAAGATATCATGGAATTACTGAACTGTGGCAGAAATAAAGCCATTAAATCCATGAGAGAACTGGATGACGAAACAGGAATTGGTCTGATTGAGAAACGCAGACAGGGATTTGGAAAGGTGAACGTTATCTACGTGAAAACCTTTATGCCTGAGAAAACAGATGAGAAAAAATTTGGAGAGGAATTAAAGAAGTTTAAAAAACAAACTTCTGTGGAAAATGAGGAATCTACAGAAGTTTACAATTCAAACTTCATGAAGTCCCAAAATCAAACTTCTAGAAGTCCCGAAAACAAACTTCAAGAAGTTTACATTTCAAACCCTAATAATACTAATCTTAGTGATACTGAAATGAATGATAATAAATCTAATCATATCATATCTGTGGATGAGAAAAGATTTGATAGCGATAATCACTCTGAGGATTATCAGGCTTATGAAAACCTTGTCAAAGAGACCATTGATTATGAATCACTGGAAGTAACCCATCATGACGATATGCGACAGGTAGATGAAATCGTGAATCTGATCGTAGAGACTGTGATGTGTAAAAATGACAAAATCCTGATTGCCAGCAACTGGTATCCGGCATCACTGGTGAAGAAAAAATTTCTGATGCTGACCTATTCACATATCGAGTATGTCTTACACTGTATGAGTGGTAACACCACAAAGGTGAAGAACATCAAGAAATATTTATTAGCAGCCCTGTTTAATGCACCGTCAACGATGAACGGGTATTATCAGGCAGAGGTGAACCATGATATGCCAGGACTGGTAAGATAGGAGGTGCACATGTTTATTTTAAAACTTGCTGGAAAGATATTATTACTGCCGGTATGGCTGATCCTTTTTGTGATCGGTCTGGCAGTGAAGATGGCAGTACAGACTTATGCGGTTGTAAGGGGAATCCTTGGTTTTATATTCACCTTGTTGATTATAGCAACTGCATACTGTTACCATGACTGGGTACAGGTTGCATTCCTGTTTGCGCTGAGTGTTATTCTGTATCTGATCCTGTTTGCAGGAGTGTTCGTAGATACTGTACTGGACATGACAAGAGAACATATTATTGATTTTATTATATCGTGAGGAGGATATGAAAATGAGCGAAAACAATGATTATATTCAGTTACCACCACTTAAAAAAGACACACCGTCCGACGTGGTAGCATTTATGTGGGAGTACATGAAAGTACCGGAGGATTCAAGAGAAAAAGTTAAGAATCTGCTTAAAGATGCAAATGAACATAGCGTAAAATTAAGTCATCAGGCACCAACACTGTATGATGTTGTCCCAAAAGAAGAAATTACTGAATTTGAAGAGCTTATGCGCAAAACCATAGCTGACATTGTATCAGAAGCCAGTAGCGTTGCCTGTTGGGTGTATGTGCAGAAATATGTGAAACAGAAAACTCTTGATGAAATGCTGCAAGAATTGCCAGGAGCAGGCCAGTTTATCATTGTCATGGATACCTGGTTCGAAAAACTGATGGCGGAATAATGGATGCTATGATAGAATAAAGAAAACGATTTGAAGTGCAAATCGGAAGTTGCAAAAGAGAATAATGAGAATTACTTAACTGATGAGGAACAGCACAAAATCATAATTAAGGATTATGATATGTTGTTTGAATACAGAGAATAGCAAAAAACGGAGGAAAAATCATGAAAAAACGCACTCTTACTGTACTAGTTGTTGTGTTAGTATGCACATTCTTGACGGCGTGTAGTAAAGAAATAGACACTGTGACGGAATCTGTAAACGAAAAGGAAAGTAATGTAATAAAGAACCCTACAGTTTTAGAAGATACAATAGAAATTGTTTTTCCAGAACAGTTTGAAGGATTGTCTGGGTATGATGAAGAAGCACTAGTTGACTATCTTAAAGAAAACAGTGACGGAAATTATCAGAAAATCGAATGTATTGACGGACAAGTTAATATGGTTGCTACTCAGGAAGAAATTGAGTATTGGAAAGGATATGTTGAAAAACATATAGATGATCAAAAGGCAGTATTAACAGGTATCAATCAGAAGTATGATATGTGTTGTAATGATTCATATAACACTATTAATATGTACTATGATCAAGAGCTTTCATTTAAAAAAGCTTTTTCATGCGTTGGAAAAACAGCTATATATTGTGCCATGTATCAGATATTAGATGGCAATCCTGATTATTCAATTTATCTAAATATTTATAATGTCGATACAGGGAAATTAGTAGTTGGCGGAAATCTAATGAATGAAGAAGTTTCATATACAGATGAGGACTGGGAAAAAACTTTCTAGAGAAAAGAAAAATTTTATGCTTTGCAATAAGATGGATTTCTATTAGAATGACAATCTGGTATGATATATTACTCTGACAGGCTATAACTTCCAGTTTACAGAATCAAGAAAATTGAAATTTGAGGAGGAGATTGTTGTAACAAGATAATTTTTATAGGCAGAAAAAATTAGGAGAAGTGAGGAATATGCAGAAAAGAGACTTAATCCAAGCGAATGCTTCATTAGAAAATCTACGACAGAACTTGGACATGAAGGATTTTGCAAAAGAAATATTACTTGAGGAGAATTATAATAAATTTATAAGATCATACAAATTTACATTTTGGTTTCAATTAATCGGTGTATTAGCTGGATTTATAGTGCCATCAGTTGTTCTTCTTGTTATTTTTAAAGAATTTATTTACTGTGCTTTTGGTGCAACTATAGGAATTTTTTGGATGTGTGTATGGATGCTGCTAAGTATGGTAATTCCCCCGACAAGGATATATCGAAAATTTGCAAAGTGGTATAGGAAAAGCGATGTGTCTATACGCGACTTGGATGAGATATTTTATTGAAGGGGACAGAAAAATAGATGGAGATGAAAAAGGAATCTAATATATTGACTGAGGAAGAACCCAAATACATAATATCGCTAAAGAAGAGATATAGAATTCTTGTCGAATTAAGAAAACCGGTATTTGTGGAGGAGGAATTCTGTAATGAGATTTTTTGAAAATACCCGTAAGCCACAAGGCTTCGGCGGAAAATTGATGACGAAGATGATGAACAGCGGTCACGCCAAATTATCGCAATGGGGATTCTCAAATATCTCCGCAAAGTCTGATGCTGAAGTTCTGGACGTTGGCTGTGGCGGCGGAGCAAATATTGCGGTCTGGCTTGATAGATGTAGAAATGGCCACGTGACAGGAATGGATTATTCTGAGGTTAGTGTGGCAGAATCTCAAAAATTGAACGCCCTCGCCATTAAACAAGGGAAATGTAATGTAGTTCAAGGAGATGTATCTGCTGTACCCTTTTCTGACGCGACTTTTGATTATGTTTCTGCCTTCGAAACAGTTTACTTTTGGCCAGGATTAGTAAAATGCTTTTCCGAGGTCAACCGTGTGCTGAAAAGCGAAGGCATATTCCTGATTTGTAACGAGAGTGACGGAACGAATGCCGCAGATGAAAAATGGACAAAGATGATCAATGGTATGAAGATTTACACATCTAAACAACTTGTTGCCGCTTTGAAAGAAGCGGGTTTTACAGAGATCAAAACGTATTCAAATGCAAAAAATCATTGGATAAGTATTGTTGCAACGAAATAGCCAAATTCCAGTTTGGAGAATTGAGAAAACCGGGATTTGTGTGTGGAGGTGATGGTTGTGAAGAAAAAAGTAACAATAGCGTTTGTCATCATTGGCATTCTTGCTATAAGTACAATGATTATATTTTCAACATATAAGTCTTCGGAAGCCTATCGAAAAGCAAAAGCAAAGACACAGTGGGAGTGTTCTGTGGTCTGTGCGGAAAAGTCAACGCCTGATTCCTATGTAATTACATATTCTGACGCAAAAATTTTGTCTAATACAGGCGTGTTGACAGTCCAGAACAGAAACGATTTTGACATTACTGTACATCTGCTCTGTGAAGGAAAACAGGAACTTGTATCTGACAGTATTCCTGCTGGCGGTTGCTATTCTTTTCAGAATGTTACAGATAAAGAATACACGGTAGGTATTCATGCTGAGGTTGATGAAAATACGGATATAAAAGCATTTGTATATGATGGAAAAGACACTGAACCATATACAAGATAAATGGTTTCTAATTGCAAGATAAATTCAAGTTTGCAGAGCTGACAGTTTATGATTATATCAAAGTAAGATAATTACAATCAATAACGCCGGTGCGGGATTTTGATATCCAGTACCGGCGTTATTGATTCCACAGGGGCTTGGGGGTGTAGCCACCAAATATACTATTCGTTTTCTGCTTCGGCAAGTTTGTTAAGGATCCACTCCCTATTGATAACTATTTCATCATCATCGCGGAGATCCTTGAAATCATTGCAGTGTGAAGAAGCAAATTCATACATATTGTCAATGTCAACTGCACCAGTAATCTCACCCTTATTAATGATTACAAGAATATTTGTTCCGTCGTCGTCGACAGCAAAGCGCAGTTCATCAAATTCTATATCGGGATCATTTTTGAGAATAGAATCTGTCGCAAGTAATTTAACAAGTTCCATTACCCTGTCATCTTTACCTGCATCAAAGATCTGGATCTTTTCAACGAGCTGATTTGCTGATGTCACAATCCGGTATAAGTACTTTTCGGTACGATAATCAGCCAAAGTATTTTTTTCATAAAATATTTCATATGTCTTCTTTACTTCTGATTCAGGAACCAGATAAATCATGACAAGATCTTCCATCTGGTGATAGAGTGTGGAGTAGTTTAAACGAAAGGTCTCTCCACAGCTCGGGCAGGTATAAAGGAAAATAGATTGATTAAGTACCTTCTCTTTCATTTCAGGATCCAGTGCAGTATTAATACTGTCCCAGAGTTCAAAATCCCCCTCATGATGGCAGGAAGGACAAGTTACCTTTTCTATATGATGTCTTGACATAAATGTTCCTCCTTTCAGTGAGATAAATCTATAGTTTTCTTATTGTAGAATGCGCTTATCCTTTATTATTTTGCCAGGAAATTACTCTGAATCTCCATCGGCATATGATAAGCCTGGCCTCGTTTTGTCAGGCTGTATAGTTTAAAGCTCATGAGTTCCGGAGTTGCATTCAGAGAACTGCAGAGTCCGAAATAATCCAGGTCTTCGTTCTGAACCATATCTTCGATCTCCTCATCATCAATCAGAAGATCGGCAGCAAACAGATTGGCCTGGTATTCTGTATTATCCGTCATATTATAGAGTGTATCATCTTGCATTGGAGCCATTTTCAGCTGGGAACGATGCAGGATGATATGTCCTAATTCATGAGCGGCAACAATCATCTTTTCTTCTTCTGAAAGGAAACTACTGATCATGACATAGATCGTCTTGCAGCTCATAAAACAATATCCTTTCAGTGTCTTATATCTGGAAGTTTCCCCGACAACAATGTTCATCTGATCCATGATCTCAAATGGATCTCGGGTTCCATATTTCTTGATTAATTTCTTTGTTTCTGTATATATGTAAGTGTTTCTCAAATAAATCACCTCAAAAGTAAAAAATAAAAGGGCAGAAATATCCTTGTAACTATAAGGTAACAGATTAGGTGTACAATAATCCCGCCTTCTATTATTTTTCCTCTTGGTTTTTCAGATATTTTTTCGGTGTAAATTTCTTTGCACGTCTTTTGGAATCCAGATAAAGGCTCTGGATCTCATCCATAAAAGCTATTTTATCTTCGTCTGTCAGTGATCCACCGGCAAACATAGCTGCAGCCTGTTCCAGAATCTGCTGAGCCTGTCTGGCACCACGGTTACCAAACTGTTCGGATGCTTCTGTGATAAAAGCTTCATTCTCACTCATGAGATAAGAAACGTCACACTGTAATGCATCTGCCAGTTTCTGATACAGAACATTTTGTTTTGGAAAACGTCCTTCTACTTCCCAGGATCGAATGGTCCTATATGAAACACCAACCATACTGGCCAGTTCCTGCTGACTCATCTTTTTTTCTTTTCTTAATGATCTTACTTTTTCACCGAATGTCATAAACATACCTCTTTCTAAGCCTTGTCTTATAAGTTTCATTAGCCGCTTCAAGGCAAAACGGGAAATGTGTCTCCTAAAAAATAAAAATTAATCTTGACAAAGGGAAATATCTCTCCTATAATGTGAATCACAGATAAGGGAAACATCTTTCCTATAAGATACACAATATTTCCTCTTTTGTCAATGGATATGTGAAATGAATTTCCTGTAATTCAATGAAAACAGGAAGAATAGACAATCATTGATAGTCAAAATGGGATACATGTTACAAAAAGAGGAAAGACGTATGGGAGGTGACAATGTGAGTCAGGATCAGACTTCTATTATCTGTATTGATCTAAAGTCCTTTTATGCTTCTGTGGAATGCGTAGAACGTGGGCTGGATCCATTTAAAGCAAACCTGGTGGTTGCAGATCCGACCAGATCAAAGTCAACAATCTGCCTGGCAATCACACCGGCTATGAAATCTCTTGGCATCAAGAACCGGTGCCGGATCCATGAGATACCGGATTGTGTGAAGTACATCACAGCCATGCCAAGGATGCAGCTGTATATGGATTATTCCGCAAAGATCTATGGAATCTATCTGCGGTACGTCTCAAAAGAAGATATCCATGTGTACAGTGTCGATGAGTGTTTTATTGATGTGACAAACTATCTGCAGCTTTATCATCTCACTGCAAAAGAAATGGCGGTAAAGCTTATGCAGGAGGTTATGGAGGAAACAGGTATCACTGCAACCGCTGGTGTGGGAACCAATCTGTATCTTGCTAAGATCGCAATGGATATTGTAGCAAAGCATGTGGATGACCATATTGGAATCCTGGATGAATTCTCTTACAGAGAGCAGCTATGGGATCATAAACCATTAAGTGACTTCTGGAGGATTGGATCCCGGACTGAAAAAAAACTAGCCGGTTATGGAATCCATACAATGGGCGATATTGCAATGGCTTCTTTAAGATCCGAAGACTGGCTGTATAAGATGTTTGGGATTGATGCAGAGCTGTTGATCGATCATGCATGGGGATATGAAACATGCCGGATGAGTGACATCAAGAACTATCATTCGGAAGAGCACAGCCTATCGAATGGCCAGGTGCTGATGCGAAATTATTCTTTTGACGAAGCACTTGTGATCGTAAGGGAAATGACAGACAATCTGGTCCTGGATCTGTTTGAAAAAGGACTGGTAACAAATTCTCTCACCTTATGGATCGCCTATGACCACAGGTATGAGCATGAGGCATCCAAAGGAACCGTAAAACTCGAAAGAGAAAGTAACAGTTCCAAAAAGATCATAGATGCAGTGGAAGATTTATATCGCAGGATTGCAGACAGATATACCGGAATCCGAAGAATCGAGGTGTGTGCGAACAGGGTTGCTCCTGAAAGTTATGTGCAGTACAGCCTGTTTGATGATCCCAAACAGACCGATAAGGAACGGCATTTACAGGAAGCAGTATTGAATGTAAAGCAGCGTTATGGAAAGAATGCGATCATGCGGGGCTCCAACCTGCTGGAGTGTTCTACTTATAGAGAACGCAACGAGCAAATAGGTGGTCACCGTGCTTAGAGGAGGTGCAAAAAGTGCTGGCAAGTGCATATCAACCGTATTTATATTTACCAAGACCGGTTTCCAGGAGACATCCCATGGATGTAGGACGCAGAGCAAAACAGTTTGCTCCATTTGCGGCACTTCGTGGATTGGATGAAACAATCCGGCAACAGGAAATCATTTATGAACCAAAAAGAGATTTATCTGAGGAAAAGAAAAATGAGCTGGATATGAAATTAAGAATCCTGGCATATGGAATGAAGATACAGGCAACTTATTTTCAAAAGTCATGGAAGAATCCATTAATTGGTCAGTACCATACATTATCTGGAACCGTAGAATTTTTTGATCCATCAGTCCACTTACGGATTGATGATACCGAGATCCAGATCCAGGACATCTGTGATCTGACTGGTGATGTATTTGAAACTATTGAAATATCATGTTAATTAATCACAGCGGAATTTTTTATACCGGAAAGAGTGAGTGGTAGCTGGTGAAAGGATAAAAAAGGATGCACAGATCGACAAAGCAGATCTGATCAGAATAGAAATCGTGCTGTTCGTGTAGCTTTGGCACTTACGGAATGGATGGCATGATGCTCATAAGGCGGATTTGATTTCCCTTTGGTCCGTTGAGTAATAAATGGAGAATATCTTATTGCTTAAAGGAGGAAGCCTATATGGGATCAGGTGCTATTAAATGGCATGTACACTGCTCTGTATGTGGAGCATTTATTGAAAAGAGCGCACAAAGCGATTCAGAAGTGGAGTGCAAAAAATGTCGCAGTACATTGGAGATATTTGTAAAGGATGATATGGTGTCGGTTCGTCCGATCCACATCCGAGATGAACAATTAAAGTCCAGGATGCGGACGTATTCCCGAAAAATGATGAATCAGGGATCATAACAGAATAGAATGAGCTGTCTGTAGTAAGCGTTGGATTTGGCAGGAACCATCAAGAACGCACCAGACAGCAAGAGTTTGTCAAGGAGCTGAACCTGACTGGAATCACTAAGAGCCCGGCAAAACATTTACGGATACACTGCAAGATCAGAAGTATTTTCTGGTTTTGGAGATTGTTGAAGTATTTGTTTTGTCGGGCTTTTTTGACGTATTTCGAAAAATTTTTAAATTTTTTGACGTACCCCACTGTAAAACAGGCTCTCAGCGTTTCGTTATATAGAGGTTGAATTCTTTTTTGCAAAAATAATTGTAAATAGAGATTTTGATAATATGACACAAAGGAGGAAGCAAAGATGACTGAAATCGAATACCAGGAATTTGTAAGGCATTGTCCTTACGATGCTATGGGCGATTATTCCACGTTTCGCAAAGAGCAAACAGAGAATAAATCAGAAGATGCACATAGCAACTGAATAAGCCAGGCAATCTGGCAAACTTAATCTAAACGCAGATACATGCGTTACAAAGGAGTCACGGACTCCCGTTCAAAAAAAACGGGTGAGTTCGTGATCTCTTGTGCTGCAGTTCTTTATGTCTGTGCAGGAATTTTATAAAAGATGGAATGGACCACCCGGAGCCGAAAGGCAGAAAGGTGGTCTTTATGTTGACATTAAAAGAACTGAAAAAAATCGTGAAAGTTGCTGATGTGGAGAAGAGAATCCCAAGCGCGAAATCCTTGAAGGAACACAAAGTTGTAGTAAAGGAAATGATCAATGCAGATACAACAATCTCTGTTTATGATCACGGATATGTACTTTATACAGCAGGAAATCAATCAACCGTATTTCCACTTCATAGTTGTGATGACTATGAATATGTGAGTGTAACTGGTGATAACAAGGAATTCAATAAAGAGTTCTTTGATAATGAAAACTGGTATATCCGTCTGCTGATGGAGGCTGAAGACCGTATGGCATACAGCCAGAGCAAAATCAGCACCAATCATGGTGTATTTTCTAACAGCGATGTTACAGATGATGCGGAGATTATGAGAGGATCTTCAAAAGATTTTGTTGACGATGTTATCGACAGAGAAATTCTGCATGCGCTGATCAAGGAATTGACAGAGAGACAAAAGATGGTACTCAATCTGGTTTATTTCGAAGAAATGCGTCAGCAGGATGTCGCAGATTATCTGGGAATCAAACAGCAGAGTGTAAATGACCTCCTGAACAGGGCATTAAAAACGATGAAAAAAAAGGCTGAAAACGAAGAATTTTAAAAAAATTTCAAAAAATTGAATTAGACCACTGTAAAACAGGCTCTGAGCGTTTCGTTATATGAAGGGTTTGCATAGAACACCTTCATGTACCTTGAAAAATGAATAGCCTGCCCGGAGTGATATTCGGTTTGAACATGCATAGAGCGAAAAGCTGCGTGTCTGCCAGAAGAAAACGTATCAGAGATGGAAACTGATATAGGAACGGATCCGGGAAAGAAAACAGGAAAACGCTTAAATCTTAAATCAAAATAAAATGTCTGAATCTAAAAAGAGGATGACAGTAGAAATCATGTGGCGGTATTTGTGACAAACAGGTACCGCCATATATTTGTGCTGTTATCTCAGCTTGTGCTGACTGTCCCAAATAGCGCAAATTTCAGGAAAGGAGGCGATCATCTTCGTATAAAAGATAATATGCAGACACGAACAGATAACCATACACAAAAGAATCAGAAAGGAAGGATTTAAGAGAATGAACGTGAAAAAGAACGCACGCAGGGTGATGTCCGGTTTACTGACTGCAGTAACGGTCCTATCAACGGTACTCTCTCCCGCAGTTGCCTATGCTTCTGAGGATGCCAGATCTGTAAAAAAGATTCCGTATTATGAGGAGATCAAGGATCAGTTGGATGAAGATGAAGTGGTAACTGCAAAGGATTATGAGATCAAGGTTGGAGACAATTTCGATGTAAAGAGTGATTATACCGGTCTTACGATCCAGGATGACAGCAAAGTAAAAGTTACATTTCAGGAAGCAAAAGATACAGACGGGAATGATTTTTCTACCGATTATGCCAATTCCTATAAGGCAGTCTATTATGTAGAACCACAGACAACGGATCACCCAACCTACCAGATCAATCGAAAGATCGTGGTAAAAGAAGCGGATCAACAGAAAGATTCGCAGTCAGAAAGTTCTTCTGATCAGGATGCTGGTTCTTCCGATAAGACAGAAACAGAGGATTCTGAGGCTGACTCGTCTACAGAGGAAACTGATGCTGCTGACACGGAGAGCAAAACAGAACTGACAGAAAAAGAATTTGATGCAGAGATCGAAGCAACGGAGAATCAGGAGAACGTTGATCCGGAAACAGGGATCACACTCTCAGAGGTTATGCAGGAAGCTGTTGACCAGGAAGTTGCTCTTGCAGATCTTGAAGCAGGCGAAAGTATTACTTTCGATATGCCAATGATGCTTGCTTCTGGTGAGACAGGAACAAAATCAGTCACCGTCACAGCCGGTTCCTGGTACTATTACGCAGACTATGGATTAGGTTCTTATCTGACTTGTCCATATTATGTGAAATGGGGAAGCATCAATGCGACAGCATACTGTGTTGAACCATCGAAAAAAGGACCGGGAAATGGAACTTATACGATCCAGAAACTTGCCGATGGAAAGACACTTGCAAAGGTCTGCTATTACGGAACAAAAGCAAGTGATGAGAATGGTTTCTTCGATGAGAAACATCCGGATTTTCCGGCAGGAAAGAGATTCATCATTACCCATCTTGCAGCAGCTTATGCAAATGGATCCAGTGACTGGGCATCCGGAACTAATGCAACAGGAAAGAACCTGGCAATGGAGCTTTACAATTATTGTGTAAATATGCCGGACATTCCGTCTGTAGATATGAGCTTTTCCGAATCTAATGTAAAGGCTTATGTGGAAGGAAACAGCCAGCGAACAAGCGTGATCACATTCAAAGCAGATAAACTGCAGACAATCACATTTAAGTTGCCAAGCGGTGTAAAGCTTGTAAATGTGACAATCGGTAAAACCAGTGCTGCAGGAGCAAGTGTAGAAATCAGTGGAGGTACACAGTTTTATCTGACAGCACCACTTGATCAGGCAGAGAGCGTCAGTGCTACATTTTCTTCTCGGATGAAGGGAAGCATTGATAAAGAATACTCTGCTTACAAGATTGTAACAGGATCTGGAACACAGGATCTGGCTCTTGTTTTCGGTGAAGGTGTCGGAAATGAGAAATATGTGGATTTTAAAGTAACCTGGACAAAAGAATGCAAAGTATCCATTGTAAAGAAAGACCAGGATACAGGCAATGCACTGGCCGGTGCAGTGTACGGGATCTATTCCGATGCTGCATATACAAAGCTGATCGCAGAGATGCCTGCAACTGATCAGAATGGTGCTTCACAGCTCACAATGGAGAAAACACAGGAAGTTGTTTATCTGAAAGAAATCTCTGTTCCAACAGGGTATCAGATCGATACAAAGTCTTATAATGTGACTCTTGCTATCGGAAAGACAACGACCAAAAATGTAACAGACAAACGTGTAAATGCAAAGATCAACATTGCAAAACAGGATGCTGAGACAGGGAATGCAGCACAGGGTGATGCAACACTGGAAGGTGCGGTATATGGTCTTTATGCAAGGGAAGATATTGTTCATCCGGATGGAAGAACCGGAACGATCCATAAGAAAGACAGCCTGATTACATCCCTGACAACGGATAAGAATGGCGAAGCCTCTGTATCGGATCTGTATCTTGGAAAGTATTATCTGAAAGAGCTTAGTGCTCCAGTGGGATATGTACTGGATCCGACAGAACATGATGTGGACTGTACTTACGAAGGTGCTACTGTTCCGACAGTAGAAAGAACTTCTGTATGTAAAGAAACTGTCATCAAACAGCCATTTCAGATCATCAAGGCAGCAAACAACGGAAAGACCGATGCAGATCTTCTGCAGGGAGTTGGTTTTTCAGCATGGCTTGTCAGTGATCTGAAAGTAAAAGCAGATGGAAGTTATGATTTTGATTCGGCCAGACCAGTTGTACTGACTGCAGATGGCCAGACAGAAATGTTTACCGATGAAAAAGGATATGCAAGATCGATTCCGCTTCCATATGGAACTTATGTGGTAAGAGAAACCACAAGCAAACACAACTATGCACCGGTTGATGATTTTGTAGTGAAGATCACAGAGAATTATCCGGATACACCGCAGACATGGCGAGTGCTTCTGGATAAAGAATTCAAAGCAAAATTAAAGATTATCAAAAAGGATGCAGAAACACAGAAATCTGTACTCCTGGCAAATACTGAGTTCAAGGTATACGACCTGGATAACCAGAAATATGTGGAACAGACAACATCCTATCCGAAGCCAACAGTACACAAATCTTATTTCACAAACGAGGAAGGATACCTGGTACTGCCGAGAAATCTGAAACCTGGTAACTACCGGATTGAGGAAGTGACGGCACCCGATGGGTACACAATATCCAAAAACTATGTGACAGTTGCAGTTGATACAGATACTGCTTATCTGACCGATCCTGTCACAGGAGATGCAGTCATTGATGTGGAATATACCAATGCCCCGGTCAAAGGTCAGTTAAAGATCTATAAACAGGGTGAAGTGTTAAAGGGATTTGATAAGGACTTCCAGTATGAAATGGCTGGACTTGCAGGTGCTGAATTTGAAGTCTATGCGGCAGAGGATATTTATACTGCCGATCATCAGGTAGATGCAGATGGACAGAGAACTCTGTATTTTGCAAAGGATGCACTGGTAGCAACCGTCATAACGGATGCAGATGGTTATGCAACCGTAAAGAATCTTCCACTTGGCAGGTACTATGTCAAAGAGAAGAATGCACCGGACACTTATGTGTTAAATACCGTGCCGGAAAATGTCGAATTTGCTTATGCGGATCAGGATACTGCAGTGATCGAGAAAGAAATCTCTGTCACAGATGAACGACAGAAAGTGTCGATTACTGTCGAAAAACAGGATGCTGAGACAGGCAATACAGTAGCCGGAGCAGTGTTCGGTATTTACAATGCAAAAGACATTCAGACGAAAGATGGAAAAGTGATCGTCAAAGCAGATACTCTTTTACAGGAAATGACTTCTGATGAAAAAGGTCAGGCAGCATGTACACTGGATCTTCCACTTGGAAGCTATTATGTAAAAGAACTGAAAGCACCAGATGGATTCGTATCTTCGGATGAAGTACTGAGATTTGATGCTTCTTATCAGGGCCAGGATGTACAGACAGTAACATTAAAATCCGTAAAGAAGAACCAGCCGACAACTGTTGAGATCACAAAATCAGATGCAACAACCGGTGTAGAACTGGATGGAGCTTATCTGAAAGTAACGGATAAAGATGGAAATGTAGTAGATAGCTGGACATCTTCCAAAGATGCACCGCATGTGATCAAATATCTGAAAGTGGGTGAGACTTATACCCTACATGAAGAGTTTGCACCGCATGGTTATCTGGTAGCCAATGATGTGACATTCACAGTCAAAGATACCGAAGAAGTTCAGAAAGTGGAAATGAAGGACGAGGTACCGGTTGGTGAACTCATCATCAACAAAAAGGGAGAATTCCTGGATTCTGTTACACTGGCCGATAAGGTCAAAGGTGTGGTGGAACACATTTTCAACTATGTAACCGGAAAGCTGACAGATGTTACGTTTGAAGTCTATGCTGAGGAAGACATTAAGGCTGCCGATGGCGTCAGTGACGATTACTATAAAAAGGATGAACTGATTGCAACGATCAAGACAGATGAAACCGGTATTGCAAAACTGGAAAATCTTCCACTTGGGAAATACTACGTGAAGGAAACAGGAACTGCTTACGGTCATGTGCTGGATGGTGAGATCCGTCATGTAGATCTGACTTACGTGGATCAGAATACACCGGTTGTAGTCTATGACAAAGACTGGCAGAACAACCGTCAGAGAGTAGAAGTCAGTGTACTTAAGAAAGAAAAAGATTCTGACCGTACACTGGAAGGCGCTATCTTTGGATTATTTGCCAAAGAAGACATTAAGTCTGAGACAACAGGTAAAGTCCTGATCGAAGCCGATGAGATCATTGAGCTGAAATCTACAGATGAAGAAGGAAAGATCACATTTGTTGCAGATCTTCCAATAGGAGCAACTTATTATGTAAAAGAGCTCTATGCACCAGACGGATTCGTAACCAACGATGAAGGAAAAGAATTTACGTTTGAGTATGCAGGTGAGGATCAGCCGACTGTAACCTATGATTTTACCTTTGAGAATCAGCCAACCATTGTAGAATTTACCAAATCCAGTCTGACAACCGGAAAAGAACTTCCAGGATGTAAGCTGAAAGTGGTAGATGCTGATGGAAATATCGTGGATGAATGGACTTCCGGTAAAGAAGCACATGTGATCCGTGAGCTGACTGTCGGAAAAGAATACACACTGGTTGAAACAAAACCTGCTGATGGTTACGTGACAGCTGAAAGCGTGAAGTTCACGATCAAAGATACTGCCGATGTGCAGAAAGTTGAGATGAAGGATGATGTAACGAAGGTGAAAATCTCCAAACAGGATATCGCCGGAAAAGAACTTCCGGGAGCGAAACTCACAATCCTTGATCAGGATGGAAAAGTTGTGGAAAGCTGGACCAGTACAGAGAAAGCACATTACATCGAAATGCTTCCGATCGGAAAATACACTCTCCGTGAAGAAACAGCACCGGATGGCTATCTGGTTGCAAAAGATGTGGAATTCGAAGTAAAGGATACCAGTGTAGTACAGCATGTAACCATGGTGGATGAGGAAAAACCGGCAGAAAAGACACCGGAAGGTGGAAAACCTGTCAGTGATTCACCAAAGACTGGGGATAACACCAATCTGTGGCTGTGGTTTATGCTTCTCGGCATTGGTGCGACTGGTACAGGAGCCCTTGCATTTATGAGAAAAAAGAAACACTAATTAAATAAGAATGAGCGTTCATGGAAACCGAAAGGAATCTGTGGACGCTTTTTTAGATGGGAGAAACCATGAGAAATATCATTATTTTTGTTGCTCTTCTGGGAGCAGCGGCAATATTTACAGTTTTGTATTGTCTCATTGCTGCCGGAAGTCAGGCAGAGAAAAAACTGACAGAAATCATGAGAAAAGAGGAAGAACAGAATGAAGACTAATAAAGATCTGATCATAGAACCAAATGCAGCTATTGAGGGAAGAAAGTACAGCGAAGAAAAGCCATGGTCCTGCAAGTACTGTTACTGGTGGGGAGGCAAAAAGAAAGGCTGTAGCTTGAAACAGTGCCACTATCTGCTTCCGGAAAAGAAAAAAGCAGTAAAAACAACACCATGTGGTGGCTGTCCGTATGGAAAACATGTTCCATGCATCGGATATTGTATTGCCCGTCTTTATTCTGAGATGAAAGGAAAGAAAGGACGTGGGTAATTGCAGGAAGAAGTAAATCAGAAAGTGATCAGCCTGAGTATCCAGGGAGTCAAGATCACTGCCAGTGTGCTAAAAGCAGCCCTTCGGAAGTTCCTGGAAATGGACAACCGCAGGAAACAGAAAGCAACGCAGGTGAAAATGGCTGAAAAGACCGGACGGGCTCAGGAGAAAGGAAGGGAAAAAGCCCGAAAAAAGATTGAAAAGAAAAAGCCGCATGGAAAGCAGACCATCAAGCAGCTGAATGCACAGGGAGTACAGCTTTCCAACTTAAAGATCACAGATGAAAATGTCAAATCCTTTGATCGTGTGGCAAGAAAATACGGCATTGATTACAGCCTGAAGAAAGAAGTCGGTGCTGATCCACCGAAATATCTGGTCTTCTTTAAGGCAAAAGACGTGGATGTGATGACAGCGGCTTTCCGGGAATATGCCGGAGTAGAACTGAAAAAGAAACAGGTGAAGAAACCATCTGTCAGAAAGAAACTGCAGAAATCTGTAGAAAGAAAAGCAAAGAACCGCCAGCGTGTGAAGCAGAGACAAAAATCCAGAGGTCAGGAACGATGATGCGGGAGAAATTACAGAAGGTCCAGATCAAACGGCTGGTGATCTTAAATCTCCCATATTTCTTTATCTTCTATGTAGCAGATAAAGGATCCTGGCTGTACCGGCATTGCCTGGGAGAAAGCATGGTCCAGAGACTTGGCGTGATGTTAGTCAATTTTCGACTGGCATTTTTAAGCTGGCTGCCAAGTATCGCTTTGCAGGATCTTACGGTAGGTGTTCTGGTTGCAGGTGCATTAAAACTGGTGGTCTACTATCGTTCTAAAAATGCAAAGAAGTTCCGGCAGGGTGTGGAGTATGGATCCGCAAGATGGGGAAATAGAAAAGATATCGAACCCTTCATGGATCCGGTCTTTGAAAACAATGTCATCCTCACAGAAACGGAACGTCTGACCATGAACAGCCGGCCAAAAGCCCCAAAGTATGCCAGAAATAAAAATGTGATCGTCATCGGTGGTTCCGGATCCGGTAAGACAAGATTCTATGTGAAGCCCAATCTTATGCAGATGACGGACCACGTATCCTATGTGGTCACTGATCCAAAGGGTACGATCATCGTTGAATGCGGGAAGATGCTGGTAAATGGAGGATACCGGATCAAGGTATTAAATACGATCAACTTTAAAAAGTCCATGCATTACAATCCGTTCCATTATATCCGGAGTGAAAAAGACATCTTAAAGCTGGTCAATACCATTATCGCAAATACCAAGGGTGAGGGCGAAAAATCAACGGAAGATTTCTGGGTCAAGGCCGAGCGTCTTTTGTATTCTGCACTGATCGGATACATCTGGTATGAGGCACCGGAGGAAGAACAGAACTTTTCTACTTTGCTGGAATTTATCAATGCCAGTGAGACCAGGGAGGATGATGAAGAATTTAAAAATGCAGTGGATGAATTGTTTGAAGAACTGGAAGCAGAAAATCCGGAACACTTTGCAGTAAGGCAATATCGCAAGTACAAGCTTGCTGCCGGCAAAACTGCAAAATCGATTTTGATTTCCTGTGGTGCCAGACTCGCACCATTTGATATTCAGGAGCTAAGAGAAATCATGTCGTATGACGAAATGGAACTGGATATGATTGGTGATCAGAGAACAGCTATGTTTGTCATCATCAGTGATACCGATGACACATTCAACTTTGTGGTAGCGATCATGTACACCCAGCTCTTTAACCTGCTTTGTGATAAAGCGGATGATGAGCATGGAGGCAGACTTCCCTATCATGTACGGCTGCTTCTTGATGAGTTCAGCAATATCGGACAGATTCCAAAATTCGACAAATTGATTGCTACGATCCGAAGCAGGGAAATCTCCGCTTCTATCATCCTGCAGTCACAATCTCAGCTGAAAACCATCTATAAGGATGCTGCTGAGACGATCACTGGTAACTGTGACACCGTTCTTTTCCTTGGTGGAAAGGAAAGTTCCACATTGAAAGAAATATCAGAAACCCTGGGAAAGGAAACCATTGATCTTTACAACACATCAGATACCAGAGGCAGCAACCGGTCCTATGGGCTGAACTATCAAAAGACTGGAAAAGAACTGATGAGTAGAGATGAGCTGGCGGTCATGGATGGAGAAAAATGTATCTTACAGCTTCGAGGAGTCCGGCCGTTTTTAAGCAACAAATATGACATCACAAAGCACAAACGGTACAAGGAACTTGCCGATTTCAATAAGAATAATGCTTTTGATGTCGAAAAATATCTGGCACACCGACTGGTGATGTCGAAAGATACAGAATTTGAAATGTATGAAGTAACTGTAACACAAGAAGACGTATCAGCGATTGAAGCTGAGGAAGGTGAGGACTGATATGAAAGAAAGAATTCGAGCCCCCTGCTACTACTGATAAGGGTACAAAAAGGTCTGAATAAAAGGGAAAGGAGTAGAGCCAAACGCTTACAGACCATAAGAAAAGCGTTTGTTCATACATTTGATTATGGCTTTTTTTAGCAGTGCAATCAATATCCTTCAGACACTGGTCGTTGCAATCGGTGCCGGTCTTGGTGTCTGGGGCGTAATCAACCTGATGGAAGGTTATGGAAACGACAACCCGGGTGCAAAATCCCAGGGAATTAAGCAGCTGATGAGCGGTGGTGGTGTTATCCTGATCGGAACACAGCTAATCCCGCTTCTGAGTGGATTATTTGGTTAAGAGAAAGGAGTAGAGATCCATGTTCAGTCAGATTTTTGATGCGATTGAGGAATGGATGAGGGAACTCTTAACCGGGATGATCACTTCCAACCTGGACACGATGTTTACTGATGTCAATCAAAAGACTGGTGAGATCGCTACCCAGGTTGGACAGACCCCGCAAGGGTGGAACGGCAGCATATTCAGTATGATCCGGAACTTATCGGATTCTGTGATCATGCCGATCGCAGGTATTATTATCACACTCGTACTCTGCTACGAATTGATTTCTATGCTGACCGAGCGCAACAACATGCATGATATTGATACCTGGATGTTTTTCAAGTACTTCGTAAAAATGTGGATCGCTGTATATCTGGTGAGTAACACATTTACGATCACAATGGCGGTATTCGATGTGGGCCAGCACGTAGTTAATTCTGCGGCCGGTGTTATCACAGGAAGTACCGCCATTGATATTTCTTCGGCATTGACGGATCTTTCCGCAACACTGGAAAGTATGGAAATCGGAGAACTTGTTGTATTGGCGCTGGAAACCCTTATCGCTGGCTTCTGTATGAAGATCCTGTCTGTACTGATCACAGTGATCATGTATGGACGTATGATAGAGATTTACCTATATACCTCAGTTGCGCCGATTCCATTCGCAACTATGAGTAACAGAGAATGGGGACAGATCGGCACGAATTATTTCAGAGGACTCTTTGCCCTGGCTTTCCAGGCATTTCTGATGATGGTATGCGTTGCAATCTATGCAGTGCTTGTTGCAGGTATCCAGTATTCAGATAATCTGAGTTCTTCATTATTTGGCGTTATGGCTTACACAGTGATCTTATGTTACAGCCTCTTTAAGACGGCATCCTTAAGTAAGTCGATATTTAACGCGCACTAAATTACAGGAAGGAGTGAAAATCATGGCATATGTCAGCGTACCGAAAGATTTAACAAAGGTAAAGAATAAAGTAGCATTTAACCTGACCAAAAGACAGCTGATCTGTATCGGGATAGGTGCTGCAATGGGAATTCCAAGCTATTTTCTCTTGCGTAATGTGATGGGGAACAGTAATGCAGCAACGGTCATGGTGCTTTTGATGTTACCGGCATTTTTATTTGCCATGTACGAAAAAGACGGGATGCACCTGGAAGATGTTCTGATGCATATGATCCGGGTGAAATTTCTTCGTCCACCCGTCAGAAAATATGAAACTGAAAACTATTATGAAACAGATCCGGAACAGATCAGACAGTCTCCGGATGCAGAAAAACCGAAAGGAGGAAAAACGGTTGCGAAAAAAGAAAAATAAGAAAACTGTCGCAGATACCGGATGCAAAAAAGTAGACAGAAAAGAGAAAAAGAAAAAGGAAAGGCAGGAAGAAAAACGCAGGCAGAAAAAACTGTCCGTCCAGCAGTCGATCGCTTATAAGGAAATGGGAAAAGATGGGATCTGCAGGGTACAGGGAAAAACGTATTCTAAGTGTATCCGCTTTTATGACATCAACTACCAGCTGGCTCAGAACGAAGATAAAAATGCAATCTTTGAAAACTGGTGTGATTTTCTCAATTACTTTGATGCCAGTATCCATTTTCAGCTGAGCTTTATCAATCATAAAAGCAGCATGAAAGAATTTGAACAGGTCGTCCGGATCCGTCCTCAGGATGATGCTTTTGATGATGTCCGTATGGAATACGCAAAGATGTTGAAACAGCAGCTGGCGAAAGGAAATAATGGACTGGTGAAATCAAAATATATCACCTTTTCCATCGAAGCAGATAATATCCGGGAAGCAAAGCCAAAGCTGGAACGTATTGAGTCGGATATCCTGAACAACTTCAAAATTCTTGGAGTTCCGGCCTATCCGCTGAATGGCGTGGAACGTCTGCAGATACTGTATGAGACTTTCAATCCGGATATCATGACAGACTTCCAGTTTGATTATGGTTCCATGATCCGGACAGGACTCAATACAAAGGATTATGTGGCGCCGACCAGTTTTGTATTCCGAGACAGAAATACGTTCCAGATGGGAAATACTATCGGGGCTGTCTCTTATCTGCAGATCCTGGCACCGGAGCTTACGGATAAGATGCTGGCAGAATTTCTGGATATCGATAAGAACCTGATCGTCAACCTGCATGTCCAGTCTGTGGATCAGATGAAGGCAATCAAGCTGGTAAAAAGCAAAGTGACGGATATCAACCGTATGAAAATCGAAGAACAGAAAAAAGCAGTCCGGGCCGGATACGATATGGATATCATTCCATCGGATCTGAACACGTATGGCGGAGAAGCTAAGCGTCTGTTAGAAGACCTGCAGTCACGAAATGAGCGTATGTTCCTTGTAACAGCGCTCTTTTTAAATACAGCAAAGACCAAACAGGCACTGGACAATGCCATCTTCCAGACTGCCGGAATTGCACAGAAATACAACTGTGTACTGAAACGTCTGGACTATCAGCAGGAAGAAGGATTGATGAGCAGTGTTCCGTTGGGAGTAAATCATATCCCGATCAAGCGGGCTCTTACGACTACCAGTACAGCGATCTTTGTTCCGTTTACGACACAGGAGCTTTTTATGGCAGGAGAATCCTTATATTACGGATTGAATGCACTCAGTAACAACATGATTATGGTGGATCGTAAGAAGCTGAAAAACCCGAATGGATTGATCCTTGGTACGCCTGGATCCGGTAAATCCTTTGCAGCAAAAAGAGAAATCACCAACGCTTTCTTTGTTACGAAGGATGACATTATCATCGGAGATCCGGAGGGCGAGTATTACCCACTGGTCCATGCACTTGGCGGACAGGTGGTACACATCTCACCAACCAGTAAGGATTATATCAATCCGATGGATATCAATATGGATTATTCCGATGATGACAATCCACTTGGTGTAAAATCCGATTTCGTCCTGTCCTTATGTGAGCTGATCATGGGAAGCAGGGATGGCATTGAAGCGGAAGAAAAATCCGTGATCGATCGTTGTCTTCCACTGGTGTATCAGAAGTACTTTGCAGATCCAAAACCGGAAAATATGCCGGTCCTCGGTGATCTGTATGACTGCCTTAGAAAACAGAAAGAACCACAGGCCCAGAGGATTGCAACAGCACTGGAAATCTATGTAAATGGATCACTGAAAGTGTTCAATCATAGAACCAACGTGGAACTGAATAACCGTATTGTCTGCTTTGACATTAAGGAACTTGGAAAGCAGCTGAAGAAAATCGGAATGCTCATCGTCCAGGATCAGGTATGGAACAGAGTTACGATCAACCGTGGCATCAAATCTACCAGGTACTATATCGATGAATTCCACCTTCTGCTCAAAGAAGAACAGACAGCAGCTTATTCTGTAGAAATCTGGAAGAGATTCAGAAAATGGGGTGGTATTCCAAGTGGTATCACCCAGAATATCAAAGATCTTCTTGCCAGCAGGGAAATTGAAAATATCTTTGAGAACAGTGATTTTATCCTGATGCTGAACCAGGCGGCAGGTGACAGACAGATCCTCGCAAAACAGCTGAATATTTCCCCATATCAGTTGTCCTATGTGACGAATTCCGGGGAAGGAGAAGGACTTCTTTTCTATGGAACAACAATTATTCCATTTAAGGACAAGTTCGATAAGAACTTGAAGCTGTACAGTTTGATGACTACAAAACCGGAAGAAGTTGAAAAACGAGAGAAAGAAATGGAGGCGGAAAAGCATGAAGGAAATCGATAAGATCCGAATCAGGCAGTGGAACCAGGATAATCCTTACATTCAGATGAAAAACCTGGAAAATGCGCAGCCTGGATACCGTGTTCATACAGTTAATGACGATCATCATCTGTATGAGCTTCCGCTGGAAACACAGAATATTATCCTTGACTGGGTATTCTGGAATTTCTATCCGGCACAAAAGATCTACCCACATCTTACCAGTGATGATCTGAAAGAAGTTTTGTATAAACGAACCCAGATCCATCTGTACAATAACCAGTTCAAGGAAGCCATGCTGATCAATAGATTCTGGCCAAGAGATCCGAGTGAGCTGAACTGGGTATTTCATATTCAGGCAAGCTCTCCGGCAATCAGGACACAGGCAGATGGTTATCCTGGTATCCCGATTATAGGACGCCAGGAACTGAATGAGTACAGAAAGAAAAGTTGTGCCAGGAGGTGATGACCTATAGCTGGAAAAGAATTTAAAGGCAAAGATAAAAAGGTCGCAAAGATGACCAGGGATGGTCTGACAGAAGAAAATCTTCGTGATGGTAGTGTAAAAGATATCAGTCACAGGAGTCGAGGACGACCGGAAAATAAGGAAGAATTTGTTCCTGAACGGGAACGGAAAAAGGCTGAGAATGAAGATTCAAAATCGGGAAAAGGAAAACGACTGCAGATGGAAAAGATCCGGAAATCTTCTGTCCGGCAGGAAGCTGTTGAGGATACAGTTGAAGTTACACCGGAAGAAAAAGTATCCGGATATCAAAAGAAACTGCATCGTTATGAAAAAATCCCGGATGATGATAATAATCTGAACAGCCAAAAGAAATCCATTCGGAAGAAGCAGCTGCAAAAACAGATGACCAAAGAACAGGCAAAAGCCGGAAGATTATCTTTTGATGATGAAGGAAATCAAATGGTGAAAGGTGCTGGCATGAAACCGGGAGGGACAGCCGGGAAAGACATTGCTACACAAGCTGTTATATCTGGCATGAAAGCAGTCACTTCCGAAGAGGAAGAAACAGATGAAAATGCAGGTGTGGAAAGTGCCAGACTTGCAGAGCGTGAAACAGAAGCTGCGTTACGTGGCCTACGTCATGCTCAGATCCGCAGCAAACGAACGGATGTGAAAACCCATCGCAGAGGTTATCGTGAGGCTACTGTAGAAAAGAAACTGAAATTTGGTTCTGCAGAAAGTATGGAAGGAGTCAAACATGCAGAATCGGTAAAGAACGCTGAGCAAAAGAGACATTTCTATAACCGCTTCTTTCAGAAAAAACGATATAAGGATGCATACCGGGCAGCCAGAGCCGGAAAATCCGCTGGCAGTCTAGGTGGAGCGACAACCATTACCGGTGTCGAGAACATGACGGTGAAAGCAAAGATTGCCTTGAAAGAGATTATAAAGCGTAATCGTGCCATGTTCGCAGGCATCGGTATTTTTGCGCTTCTTTTTCTTGTCATAGCAGTATCTCTGGGGAGCTGCAGTGCCTCTATTGAGGGTGCTGGATCTGTGATCGGTATTACAACGTATCCAAGTTCAGACGAGGATATCTATGCTGCCGAAAACAGATATGCCGCTTTGGAAAGTGCCTTGAATCAGCAGATCAATGAGATGGAACGAAGACATCCAAATTATGACGAGTATCAGTACAACATTGCTGAGATTGGTCATAATCCATACCATCTTATCTCGTATCTTACCGCAAAATACGGGGACTGGACGTACTCAGATGTTGAAAACGAGCTGCAATCTCTTTTTGAAGCACAATATCATCTGAATACAGAAGGTCGAACAGAAACGGTGACAGAAACCAGAAATGTTCGAGTCGGAGAATCATTGGGACAGGTAGTGACCAGCGGATATTGTAACTGTCGAATCTGTTGTGGTGTATGGTCCGGAGGTCCAACTGCTAGTGGTGCATATCCAACTGCAAACCATACCATTGCTGTAGATGCTTCCAATCCATTTGTGCCGATTGGCACTAAGGTAGTAATGAATGGTGTGGAATACACAGTTGAGGATACCGGAGCCTTTGCACGATATGGTGTCCAGTTTGACGTTTACTATGATAACCATGCTGCAGCCTCTGCTCATGGACACCAGACCTGGGAAGCTTATATCGCAGATGACAATGGCAGTCAGGAAGTAACCGTTACCAGTACAAGCACCAAGAAGATTCTGTATGTGACACTGACAAATGGAAGTTTTGATGCTGTTGCAAGAGCCAATCTGAATGCAGAACAGCTGATTATTTACAATGCGTTAAATACGACCTATGGAAACAGAAATTATCTGTGGGATGTAAACAATGTGACCAGTGGATCAGGCGGTAATGGAATGAGCTATGAGATTCCACCGGAAGCACTGCAGGATGAAGAATTTGCCCGGATGATCCGAGAAGCGGAAAAATATCTGGGAGTACCTTATGTATGGGGTGGTTACTCTCCGTCCGGATTTGACTGCTCAGGATTCGTATCTTATGTCATTAACCACTGTGGTAATGGCTGGAACTATGGACGATTGACCGCAGATGGATTAAGAGGCGTATGTACTTATGTATCACCGCAAGAAGCAAAACCAGGAGATCTGATCTTCTTCCAGGGAACGTATAACACATCCGGTGCAAGCCATGTGGGTATCTATGTCGGTAACAATATGATGATCCATTGCGGGGATCCGATCCATTACTCAAATATCAGCACATCCTACTGGCAGCAACATTTCATGTGCTTTGGAAGACTGCCATAAAGGGGTGAACGAAGGGAGGTGAAAGTTTGAATAAAAAGATAAAAAAATATCTGGATGAGATTGCCAAGACAGAGAAAAAGATCGCGGATCTGCAGCAATATCTTAGGGGTGTCCAGGCTGCATTAAAGCAGGAAGAGGACAATGAGATGATCAGGTGCATCCGTGGTATGAAGATGGAGAATGATCAGTTATATGATCTTTTGGATGGTATCCAGAGTGGAAAAGTTAAATTTCAGGTAAGCAGGGAGTCTGACGATGAAGGTTCAGGCTCCTTTGTATTCACAGAAGAAAATAAGGAGGAATATCAGAATGGTGAAATGGAAGAAAATGAATAAGAAAATGGCAGGACTGCTGTTGGGAGTCATGATGCTTTTTACAGCATCAACCACAGCATTTGCCTATGTGGATGAATCGGCAGAGGCATCCAAAGTAGAGACAACTCAGACGGAACAGTCAACAGACAAAGAAGAGAAAAAGGACGAGGCGACAAACACAAACGAGGTGCTGCCGGAAGATGGAACAGACAAGGGAACTGCATTTACGACACCTGGCAATGGTGAAGTCAAGGATGACATTACCGATGATTCCACAAAGGAATTTCTTACGGTTACAACGAAGAATAACAACACTTTCTATATCGTGATCGACCGTAGTGCCACATCACAGAATGTCTATATGTTATCCCAGATTGATGAGAATGATCTGTCCGAATTTCT
Organism: Blautia obeum ATCC 29174; assembly: GCF_025147765.1. NCBI lineage: Bacteria > Bacillati > Bacillota > Clostridia > Lachnospirales > Lachnospiraceae > Blautia > Blautia obeum. The sequence continues at coordinate 3,577,032 of NZ_CP102265.1, read as the reverse complement.
GGATAAAGACAGCACTGCTACTGTCGTAACACCACAGCCAGATAAATCAAAGGTAGTGCTGGATGAAACAAATAATGAGGATGTAGACAAGGAAGCTACCATTGATCCGGAGAAAACAGCATCTGCAAAAACCAATATGGGTGCAATGGCAACAATCCTGATTTTGGCTCTCGGCGGTGTGGCAGCTTACTACTACTTCAAGATCTATAAACCTAAAAAAGAGGAAGATGAGGATGATCAGCCGGAAGGTTTGGAAACAGGTGGACTGGAAGAAGTTCCGGATGAGGAAGAGTCTGAAGACGAAGATTTTGAAGAAAATGAAAAATAAATAAACTTTTTTAGCGGAGGGGGCTGTAAAACATGCTCTCTCCGTTTCGTTATATGAAGGAGGTAATACATCATGTATTTAGTAATTGCAGAAAAACCAAGTGTATCAAGAGCAATCGCAGAAGTGATTGGAGCACAGGAACGAGAAGACGGATATTTACAAGGAACCGACTGTATGGTCAGCTGGTGCTTCGGACATCTGGCCGAATATGTTTCACCGGATGCTTACGATGAGAAATTTAACCAGTGGAGATATGAAGATCTCCCGATCATCCCGAAAGACTGGAAAGTTACAGTCTCAGAAGATAAGAAAGATCAGTTCTATATCTTAAAAAGACTGCTCAACAGTCCGGAAATTGAATACGTCGTAAATGCCTGTGATGCCGGACGTGAAGGAGAATTAATCTTCAAACATGTCTATGACTTATCCGGAAGTAAAAAGCCGGTGAAACGATTATGGATCAGTTCTCTGGAAGATTCAGCAATCCTTGATGGAATGCAGCATCTGAGATCCGCAGAGGAATACCGACATCTGGCCGAAGCTGCTGTATGCCGTTCTCAGGCTGACTGGCTGGTAGGAATGAATGCAACCAGAGCTTACACCACAAAGTACTTCAAAAAGCTGACCGTTGGAAGGGTTCAGACACCGACACTTGCCATGTTGGTGGAACGTGCCGGACAGATCAGCAATTTCCAGAAAGAAAAGTATTTCAATGTGGAACTCGATTGTGATGGAATTCCGGCTGTAAAGCCAAAAATCTTTGATCCGGATGAGGCGGAACAGTTAAGAAGTAGATGCCAGGGAAGTGAAGCTATTGTCACAGCAGTAAAAGAAACGGAAAAGAAAGTAAAAGCACCAAAGCTTTATGATCTGACCACACTGCAGAGAGAAGCAAACCGTATCTACGGAATGACAGCCAAACAGACACTGGATACCGCTCAGAGCCTGTATGAAAAGAAACTGATCACTTATCCAAGAACGGACAGCCAGTATCTGACCGAAGATATGGAGCAGACCGCAAGAAATGTGGTTCGTCAGATTTATGAGAAATATCAACTAACAGGTCCGTTTGATCAGCCGGAGCAGCCAGATGTGAAGAAAGTCATGAATAACAGCAAGGTGACAGATCACCATGCAATCATTCCAACGATGGAACTTGCATCCTGCCATCTGGATGAATTGAAATCCTGGGAAGAAAAGATTCTTTTCCTGATTGCAGTCCATACGGTCATGGCAATGAGTAAGGATCACATTTACCAGGAGACAGAGATTGAAGTGGAATGCCAGGAAGAAATCTTCAAAGCAAAAGGAAAGATTGTCCTGCAGGATGGATGGAAACTCTTTGAAAACTGCTTCAAAAATAAGGATCGCATGGCAATCGTAGATCCGGATCAGGAAATGAAAGAGAGGATGCCGAAAGTAACCCAGGGACAGACTTTCTATGCTGTGGATGCAGAAAAGACAGAGCATTTTACATCTCCACCGAAACCATACAGCGAAGATACTCTCCTTGCGGCAATGGAAACTGCTGGAAATAAGGAATTCGATGAAGACACAGAAAAGAAAGGATTAGGAACTCCGGCAACAAGAGCCGGTATCATCGAGAAACTGGTCTATTCCCAATATGCCACCCGAAAAGGAAAACAGATTATTCCAACAGATGATGGAAAAGTCCTTGTGGAGATCCTGCCAGACTTTCTGAAATCTGCAAGTATGACTGCAGAATGGGAAAATCAGCTGCTTTTGATGGAGCATGGAGAGATTGCACCGGAACAGTTTATGACCGGGATCAAAAACATGCTGACCATGATGCTGAATGGATGCGATGCGATTTCCGAAGAAGAAACAAGAAGATTTCAGACCAGAGAAAGCATTGGAACATGTCCGGTATGTGGAAGCCTGGTATATGAAAGCAAAACCAACTTCTATTGTAGCAACCATGATTGTCACTTTGCTCTCTGGAAAGATAACCGCTATCTGCAGAGCATGGAAAAAAACATGGATAAAAAGATGGCTGCAGAACTTCTGAAAAGTGGATGTGTGCATGTAAAAGATCTGTATTCCAGAAAGAAAAATATGTACTTTGAGGCAGATCTTCATATGGATGCAGATGAAACCGGAAGGGTGAAATTTTCTTTATCCTTTCCAAAAAAGAAACCAAAAAACAAAAGCAAAAAGAAATAAAAAAACAGATTAGAGGAGGAAACGAAGAATGAATTTTAATGAATTTGTAAATGAAGTAAAGGACAATATCAAACTCTTTTTACCAAAGGATTATGAGAATGCAGAAGTATCAACGATGGAGTGTCAGAAACTGAACCGTGCCTATACGGGATTGATGGTGAGAAAAGAAGGTGAGATGCTTACCCCGACGATCAATCTTAATCAGCTGTATGAAGCATATAAAGCACAGCCTGGCGTAACAATGGAAACTGTATGCAGAAAGATTGCAGATATAGTTATTGAGGCACCGATACAGGTTGATCTGAAAGCTATTTTAAATTATGAAGATGTGAAGGACAAGCTGTTTATCCGTGTATCATCAGCCGAAGCAAATAAGGAAGTCCTCGAAAATGCGCCACACCAGCTGAAGGAAGATCTCGCAATCACCTATCATGTGGCAGTAGGCAAGGATCAGGATGGATTAAGTTCCATGTTTATCAAGAATGATCTGCTTGAACAGTATGGAATCTCTGCAGAACAGCTTCATGAAGATGCGATGAAAAGTTCACCGCGTGTCATGGCTCCGGAGGTATCAAGTATAGGTGCATTGATAGATGAAATGTACCAGAAAAATATTCTCATGCTGACACCGGATGAACGTGAAATGCTGCAGGAAACATTGCAGGAATCAAGCGAGATGCCGACATTCTTTGTTGTTACGAATACAGACAGAATTGATGGAGCCGGTGTGATCTTTTATCCGGAATTCATGGATAGCATGGGGGAACTTCTTGGAAATGATTTCTTCATTTTGCCATCATCCATCCATGAAATGCTGGTCTTGCCAGATGACGGGCAAGTGGATGCAGAAATGTTAAGAGATATGGTAAAAGAAGTCAATGCGACTCAGGTAGCACCAGCAGAACGCCTTACCAATGATGTATATCACTTTGACACAAAGGAGCACGTCTTTGAAAAAGCCGACAGATTTACAGAACGTCAGAAAGAAAAAGAAGCGCAGGCTGCAAAAACAGAGAAAGCAGGAAAAGAACAGCCGGATCAGAAACCGAAAACAAAGAAGCACGATATGGAACTCTAATATCAAGCATGAAACCCGTTAAATGAGCAAACGCCCTGCGGCATAAGGAAATGTCGTGGGGCATTTTGAAAAGGAGAAGATTATGACGAAAGAGAACATTAAAACAAATACAAGCTTAAGATACAGCCAGTATCGAAAAAGATTATCACACACATTTTCGTTTAAAAAATTGAAGAAGCAAATTGAGACGTTACATGATCAGGAATTTATTATAAATGTGCCGATTGGAGGTGTTGCTGATGGCAGATAAATTAGAACAGGTAGCAATTCGTATGGTGGAACAGCCACCACTTTATAGTAATGAACCTATGAATAATCCAGATGTAGCAATTCGTGTTATGAATGAATTTCTTTCCCAGATGGATCGGGAACTCTTTTGTATTGTTAATTTACAGGCAGATTTAACACCGATCAATATGAATATCGTATCTGTAGGATCGCTGAATGAAGCATTAATTAATCCAAGAGAAATATTTAAGAGTGCAATTCTTTCGAATGCTCATTCAATGATGCTCATTCATAATCATCCGTCCGGAAATCTGACACCATCTACATCGGATATCCAGACTACAGCAAGAATGCAGGAATTAGGGGAATTGATGGGGATTTCATTGGTTGATCACATCATTACAGGACGGAATGGGAATTACTATTCCTTTCGAGATAAAGGAGAATTTCCAGATAGCAGGGTTCGTTTTTCTACTCGTGTTGAAGATATTGATCTGACTAAAGGAATGGTGACTGAAGCCACCGCACCCTATGAAGAAGTAACAGATACAAAAGAAAAGGGTGACGTAAGAGATATTCCAACAGTGCAGACAGCAACAATTCCATTACCGGTTCAGGGAAAAGATATGGACAGCATTATGCAGTCACTGGAATCCGGTGTGGAAGAACTTTTTACAAGTAACCGCTATCAGGAATTTCTTAAAACCATGGCAAAGTTTCACAATTATTCCTTTAATAATACAATGCTGATCGCCATGCAGCGACCGGATGCCACACTTGTTACCAGCTACAAAAACTGGCAGTCCATGGGTAGACAGGTCATGAAAGGCGAAAAAGGAATTACAATCATTGCACCGGCACCATATAAGAAAATGAAGGAAAAAGAGGTTCTGGATGAAAATCAGCGACCGATCATGGGAACCGATGGAAAACCTAAGACTGAACAGGTGGAAGTTACAGTTCCGCATTTTAAAGCAGTTACCGTCTTTGATATTGCTCAGACATCCGGGGAACCAATCCAGACACTGGCACCGGAATTACTGACTGCAGCTGTACAGGATTTTGATTCTTTCATGCAGGCTATTCAGAAAATATCCCCAGTGCCGATACGATTCGATGAGATCGATGGCAATGCCAATGGATATTATCACAATGCAGATAAGGAAATCGTGATCAAAAAAGGACTCAGTGAAAGCCAGACCTTAAAGACTGCTATTCATGAAACCGTCCATGCTAAACTGCATGACAAGGAAATCATGGAAAGCCTGGGTGTAGAAAAAGACCGTCTGACAAAAGAGGTTGAAGCGTTATACCCATGTTTTTATAATGTTGATCTTTTAAATTATTTTCCATAAATCCTCACTTTCTTGTAAAAAAGATGAGCATTATCAGATATGCTATTATCAGGTTTTCCCCTCGAATGGGAAGCCGGAAAGGAGCGCATTTGATATGCAAATAAACTATTTAGATGCTATTTCATCAGTTCTCAATATGATGAAACAGCCAGACAGTGCATGTAAAAATATAGACATGCACAGAACCTGTTATACTACACTCTTCAAGTACCTGATGGATAAGGGCATTCCTTTTTCAATGGATGCCGCACTGGACTGGCTTGAGATTAAAAAACGGGAAATTTCCTATGAGACGTGTTCTCAATATAGAAATGCCCTGTTCCGCCTCGAGCATTACCTGCTCTTTGGAGATATCAAAAGTTCTTTCTGCCGCTCAGAAGACAGTTTTTTCTGCCGGAGCGGAATATCGGAATCCTTTTTTCGCCTGACATATGAGCTGGAAGAATACTATGCGACCACACAGAATCCCTGCTATTACCATACGTATTCTGTTGCCATCAAGGAGTTCTTCAGGCTTGCTACTTCCCTGGGAGTTACAGAGCCGGAAGCAATAACCATAGATACTCTTATCGAATACTGGAATACTTACTGCAAATCCTGTAAATCTCTTGCCAGACGTCAGAACGCCGTATGTGCCATGACAGCACTTATGAAATATCTTCACCGCAGAGGTGATGTGCCAGAGTGTTACCAGCGGGTTCTTTTTGGTGAGAACGTTGAAATACTGCTTGAGATGAGACTTTCTAAAATAGGTACCGCATTTCATCCGAGTATACCTCTCGCTCTTAAAGCTGATGAATATCTTGACGCTTTGGACGATTGGAAATACATGGAATCATCAAAAGCTGTTTATCGCAATGATTTCACATGGTATTTCATGTTCCTGGAACTTAACCATCTGGAACACTCGGCAGAAACTGTGACATCATGGATAGATATACTCCCGGATTGCCCGAATCAGATCAAAGCCAGCAGTTCCGGATCAGCTCGTCGTTCACACACTATCAGAATGTTTGAAAAGTATCTCCAGGGCATAATGGAATCCAATATAATCGCTGAGCCGATGCGTGCATCTGATCATCTTCCATCATGGAGCAAAAGCATCCTTGATGGTTTCATAGAAAGCCGCAGGCGGGATGGAATGACCGATAAGACACTTACCATGTGTAGGGCAGCCGGATGCAGTTTCTTCAAATATCTTGAAGATAATGGAATAGATAATCCAGTCTCCATAACACCCGATGTGGTTAAAGCATTTCATAACCATGATGTCCACTCGACCCCGGAAAGTAAAAATGCATATGGAACCAAGCTTCGTCAGCTTCTACGGTACATGGCTGACCAGGATCTGATTTCACCAACACTTTCTTTTGCAGTATCTGCAAGCTGTGCGCCTCATCGCAGCATAGTTGATGTTCTGAGCGATGCTATGGTCGAGAATATATATGAATATCGTGAGAAAGCTTCTACTCCCATGGAGCTCAGGGACACAGCCATGGTCATGCTTGGACTTCGAATGGGTATCAGGGGAGCAGACATCCTAAAGCTTCAGGTAAATGATTTTGACTGGAAAAACAAAACTGTTTCCTTCATTCAGCAGAAAACAAGCAAAGCAATAACGCTTCCAGTCCCAACGGATGTAGGTAATTCAGTATATAAATACATCATGAATGGACGTCCGGAATCGGCTGTCACAGGCAACGGTTATATATTTATCAGCCATCAGGCACCATATATTCCGCTTAAAGTTACAACGGCGTGCCGTGGAGCTTTAAAAAGAATACTTGCTGAATATGGATTTGAATTATCTACTGGTCAGGGCTTTCATATGACACGAAAAACATTTGCCACAAGAATGCTTCGGGCAGACAACAAACTTGACGATATTTCCAATGCTCTCGGACATGCACGTCAGGAAACAGCAGAGGTATATCTTGAACGTGACGAAGATAAAATGAGGCTCTGCCCTCTGGAATTTGGAGGTGTTTTATCATGACATACATTTTTGAGAGCGGTCTGGCACATCATATCGAAGGACTTATACAGCAAAAACGAGCTGATGGATATGCCTATAATTCCGAAGAAAAGCTATTAAAACGCTTTGATACCTTTTGCGTACAGAATTATCCGGAACTGACAACAGTCACCTATGAAATGGCAGCCAAATGGTCAGAAGCCAGACCGGGCGAAGGAGATGCCTATCATAATCGCCGTATGTCGATGGTGAAGGTGCTGAGTGAATATATCCTTTCCCTTGGTCAGGAAGCATACATTCCTAATTTTTTCTGCAAGGCTTACCGTCCGGTTCTTTACATTCCATCAAAAGAGGAAGTTAAGGAACTGCTACAGAAAATGGATATCCGCACGTCTCATAATTCAGAGCAATTTAGACTCGATAGAGAATGCAAGATTCTTTTTCTCCTATATTTTTGCTGCGGTCTGCGTCTGTCAGAAGGGCGATTGCTAAAATGGGAGCACATAGACCTGGATAAAGGAATCCTTACTGTCCTTGGCTCAAAGGGTAACAAAGATCGCCTTGTATATCTTCCGCAGGATAGCCTTCCGGTACTTAAAAACTATAAAGAACGTCAGGAAATGCTTTTCCCCGGAATTGACTGGGCTTTTCCGGGAAAAGATCCACATAAGCCTGTTTCGTGCTCTGGAGTAGAATCGAGTTTTAACCGCCATTGGGCCATGCTTCCGGTTGCCAGGACAGTTGATAAACATCCGACACCCCACTGTTTACGCCATGCTTTTGTAGTAGAGAGATTTAATGAGTGGATGCATCAGGGAATTGATACAAACACTATGCTCCCATATTTAAGCAGATACCTTGGACACAAAAGTCCTGATGAAACGTATTATTACTATCATCTTGTAGAAAAGGCATTTGATACTATCCGAGAGAAAGATTCAGTGTCTGGAAAGGTCATTCCGGAGGTGATTCCCTATGAAGAATAAATCAGCAAAGATATCGACTGACCAGCTGTTCTTTTCTCACACATGGAACTTTCTAAATGTTTATTTGGTAAAGCAGGTCGGACGCAGTCAGGCTACAGCAGAATCCTACAGAGATTCCCTTACAATATTTAAAAACTACCTTGTAGGTGAATTAGGTAAATCCATAAGCACCTTTCAGTTTTCTGATTGTACCAAAGAATGTATTTATAATTTCAGAGAATATCTGCTTGCAAATGGCAGCCAGCCATCAACTGTAAATGTAAGAGTCGCGGCTATCCGTGCCTATCTGAACTATGCCTCGGATATGGACATATCAGTCCAGTCAGTTGCCCTGGCGATCAGTCAGATCTCACCATGCAAAACCATTAAAAAGGAAAAACCTATTTTGTCCGATGATGCACTTGCTGCAATACTGTCTGCACCGCCGAATACGAAATTCGGTGTACGAGACCGTGCTATTTTGATTCTTCTCTACGATACAGCTGTAAGAATCAGTGAGCTGCTTAATATTCGCCTATGTGATATCGCAATGGAATCAAAATATCCAAATATTTTCATAACCGGCAAAGGTAATAAAGAAAGAACCATACAATTAACAGCTAAAGCAGTCGAACACCTTAGGGAATATATACGTGTATATCACAGTAATTCTTCCAAAGAAGCATACTTATTTTCCACAACAATAAAAGGTGTAACAGACAGGATGTCCGTTGGAAATGTCCAGCGGATTATAAAAAAATATGCAGCTCTGGTCAGTGAAAAAGGGGTTAGTCTTCCGGATTCGGTTCACTGTCACATGTTCCGCCGAACCAGAGCCACAAATCTTTATCAGGATGGAATCGCCATTGAGCTGGTTTCTACAGTGTTAGGACATGCCAGAACTGATACAACCAAAAGCTACTATGCAAAGCCATCTGTTGAACAGCTTAGAGACGCAATGGAATCTGTTCCAACACCTGTATCTGATGAAGCACCAATGTGGGAGGGTAACGAAGATGAAATGGCAAGACTTTGTGGATTGCGCTAACGAATAATGCACATCTTTTAGTAGAAAAACGTCTTATTTCTCAGCATTCTTTAAAATGATTAACATTTTGGAATGCTGAGTATAATGCTTCAAATGTTAATGTTTCCATTTGAAGCAGAATCTGTTGCTTACTGTGTGTGTTCTTCCTTTGGTTTGGATACATCGGATTACAGTTTTCCTTATATTGCAGGGTGGAGCAGCAGCCGGGAAATGAAGGAAATGAAAGCATCTATGGATGTGATCCGCAAGACAGCCGGTGAAATGATCGATCAGCTTACAGAAGAACTGGAAATCATTCTTGAAGAAAAACAGAAAACAGAATTACATGAAAAATACGGCATTCTGGTAGATGCACTGGAAGCAGCCGGATACCGCTATGATTATCGGGAAAGCGAACCGGGACATATTGTACTGGCACCGGATGGGACACATGAAATTGCCGGGTATTTGCAGTTTGAATCATGGGGAGATATCAAAGATTGGCTGGAAGATACGATTGCAGAAGGAACGGATATTTCGGAAAGAGTTGATCGGGCTTTGTATCCATTTAAGTTTGATTATACCCTAGAGGAAGAAATGTTCAGAGGTAATGGTGACCGCTATGCGATTTACCATGTGGATGAAGGCACACCGGGAAAACAACATTTATTTATGAATATGGCAATGGTCAAAGAAGATGGCATTACAATCGATGCAGCAAATTATAAATGTGTCTATTCTGGCAGATTACATGAAAATGAAAAGATGGATGATTTGTATGCCGTATTCAACGATAATCCACCAGCAGATTATAAAGCACATTCTATGTCGGTCAGTGATGTTATCATTACAAACCGTGGTGGGGATATGCAGGCATATTACGTGGATCGATTTGGATTTGCAGAACTTCCAGAGTTTGCAGCACAAAGAGAAAAAATACTCGATATTGTCCCAGAAATAGAAAATGTGGATTATGAAAATGATCTTACATGTATCAGCTTTTATGCGGCTGAATGTGCTGAATTTCCTGTAATGGGTGAAGTACATTATGACCTGACATTACCAGAAGCCTTGGAAGCTTATGAGAAAATCCCATCAGAACGTATGCATGGACTGAAATGTGTTGGCTTTGATCTGAAAGACGGAAGTGATTATGAAGGAATGCAGAGTCTGATGATTGAAGGAAAAATACAGAAAGAATTTTTGAATTCGATTCCTGGATTTAGAGAAAATTCTTATGTGCAAAATGCAATCAGTCGTGTGGAAAAGTACTTGGAAGAAAGACATCCAAATGTGGAAAATCCTTTGGAATCTAATAAAAAGGTGGATAACGAAAAAAATATAAGCGAAGAAAAAAACGAGAAGGAGCTGAATATACAAATGAAACCAATACCGAAAAAGAAAAGGGGGGAAATGAGCCTATGAGAAACGTAAACCTGGAAGAAAACGAACTGACTATTACTGCTATCTTCCAGCAGCACACAAAGGAAGAAACAATCCAAACACTGAAGGAAGCTTTGGAAGTCCTGGAACAGGAAGAAAGTGATCCTGAGAATGATGAAATGATTGAGATTATCAATTCTACAGTTGGAAAATTACAGCAGATCGAAGACAAATACTACTATTCTCTGGATCTGAATTATTATCTGAATAACTTGGAGGACGATGCCTATGAAGCTTAATCAATTTGCAGTCTACCGAGTAGATCAGCAGACAGCAGGAAAAGCACTGTGGCATCTGCCATATCAAGAGGCAAGACAGCAGAATGTGTCGATTACTGTCGAAAATTACCGATTAGTCGCGATTCATGAAATGCAGGAAAATGAAAAAGTCGCTGACATCTGGAAACGGACGAAAAATCAATGCGAAGTCAGTGACGTGCTCGTATTGAACAAGGGTGGAGAAATCAGCTGCTACTATGTAGATGAGAACTATCCACAGTATCTGGCCGGATTTATTCGTATCAACACATCCGGTGCACTAATCACTATAGAAACTGAGAATTATCAGATTGATGGGAAAAAGGGGAACTGGATTGCAACAGACACCATCATTATTGATGGAAAACAGTTTTATTTGATGGAACATCAGGTATACCGAGATCAGGCCCAGGGTGTTATCCTGGATGCCTATGGAAAAATGGTTGTCGAAGAATGTAAGAAATTCGATGAAAAGACAAAACAAAAGATTCATGATTACATCCAACAGCAGGTACCGCTAAATCCGGTCGAACAGCTAAAACAAGATGGTAAAATCCGTCTGGAACATTACCAGAAATTCTACCAGAACGGCACTTATGAACGAAGCAGAGAATCTGGTACCGAAGCCAATTATGATATGGTGGACGGTCTGGTGAATAATCAGAAGAAGAATCAGGAAAAGACCTCTGATGCTAGCAGCAACAATCAGACCTCCCGAAATCAACAGGATGGAAAATCTAAGAAACGGAGATCTGTAATCAAACGACTGCATCAGAAACAGATTGCCATTGCTCGCCGGTCCGGAAAGCCGATACCAAAGTACCTGGATCAGGAAATGGAAAGAAAGCGTGGATAGAATATGCGAAGGTTAAAGTGTGAAAAAGAAACGATTATTCTGACTAATGAAGATGATGGATTCTATGATGTGTATACCTTCAATCAGAACTTGCCGAAACGGTTACGAGGCTTTGCAGCGAAGTATCCGGATGATTGCTGGTTGAAAGGATCTTCGGAGGATGGTAGTGAAACGTATATGATTAAAAAAGCGCGGTTATCATTGAATTTAAGACCACCCTATTCCAAGGATAGAATATCTGAAAAATCCCCAGAACTGTCTTATTTATATAAAAGCAATGATACTCGAAAGAACATCGGCCGGTCTTTGTAGTAGCCTGATTTTAAGCGAAAAGCTGTACCCGCACCTGTTGGAGATTGACCGGGCGGAGCAGGAACGGATGGACGCCATGCTGCCCCGGATGATGGAGGCAGCGGGCGTCACCGAGGAACTGAAAGCCCATGACCCCATACGCTGGGTGGGGCTGATGAACACGCTGAAAGCACAGGTGGAGGAAATGATTTGTCAAGAGTTTATTTATATTTAGAACTTTTTCTTTTTGTCAGAAAACCATTTGACACTGCCATTATTCGCGCCTATACTTAGAGTGATTAGTTATAACGAACCGAAAGGAGGAATGGGTAGTGCTGACCTATGAAAAACAAGCACTCTCTGGTACGATTGAAGTATTATTGCGGTCTGAATTGCCAGACGAATTTGAAGGGACAAAGTTATACGGCTCTCTCGAAGAAGATGAACTACGGCAGGACTGTAAAATTTTTCGGCTGTCAAATGAAACAGGGCATGGACGCATTACAGTCTATCAGGTTTTTTCTGGTATTGAGCTTTACTATAACGATATGCACATGGGATATTGCAATCAAAATCAAGCCACAGTTAAAAACATGATAGAGATTAACCATTGTCTGATAGGACGTTTTGAGTGTAGCTTTGGTGAAAATAGTTGCTGCTATATGGCGGAAGGCGATTTGTCGATCAGCTCCATGATGAAGAAAAAGTCAAATTCGTGTTTTCCGCTGAACCACTATCACGGTATTTCTATCGTCATCAATCTGGATGAATTGCTGCCGGAAATACGGCAAATCATGGAGCTATTGAATATTGATTTGCACTACATACAAAAATATATTTGCGAAGGAAACCGTTGCTGCATCATGCGGGCCAATCCGTCTATTGAACATATTTTTTCGGAACTCTATCATGTCCGGGAAAAAAGAAAACCAGGATACATGAAAGTCAAAATGCTGGAACTGCTTCTGTTCTTAAGTGATCTCAATACGGCAGAAGAAGTTTTACAGACGGATTATTTCAATCAAAATCAGGTCGCATTGATTAAAGCAGTAGCGTCCTATATTACGGAGGACTTGACAGCACATCATACGATTGAACAGCTTTCCCAGAAATTCGCGATTTCTACAACAGCATTGAAAAAGTGCTTTCGAGGCGTCTATGGAACCTCTGTCTATTCTTATCTTCGTACCTATCGGCTTCAAGTCGCCAAAAAATTGTTGCTGGAAACCGAGTCGTCAGTAACGGAGATTGCAAGTAAAATCGGATATGAAAATCCGAATAAATTCACTTCTGCCTTCAAAGAAACGTATGGCAGCTCTCCAACGGAATTCAGAAAGAGTGTCCGTTTGGATAGAAGCGGGTCCGTATGGAGTGGCGAAGAAATCTGAGCTGTATTAGAATATCCTTTGTCAGATAAAAGCAGAAAGACCGCTTGAAGCTGGCCTATTTTTTGAATAGTGGGTTAGACGTTGCTAACTTTCTGCAAGACAAAGGAGGATTTCCAAATGGAAAATGAAAAATCGACAGGTAACAAGTACACTGTCAAAGACGCGGCAATCATCGGTATCTTCTGTGCGGTCATGTTCGTTGTATTTATGGTCTATTCGATCCTGACCGGCGCTTCACTGTTCTATTCCATGATTTTTAACGCCGCTGGTGCGGCACTTATCCTCGCACCGTTCTATGTTTATATGTGCATGAAAGTCGGCAAGCATGGCCCCGCTCTTGTCTACAATATCATGTGGGCGATTATCGCCGGATTGATGATGGGGCCATTTATGATTCCGTGGTTTTTGGGCGGCGGTATCATCGCAGAGCTTTCCATGTGCGGAAAGGATGCCTACCATGACATTAAGCGTGTGTCTATTTCGTGGGTAATCACGGCACTGGTTCGCGCTGCACATGGTATGTCAGAAATTTGGTTTTTCAAAGACGCATTTCTTGCCACCGGCGTCAGCGAGCAGCAGGTTCAGGTTCAGACCCAGTATTACACCGATCCGAAGTACGTCCTTTTGAGTCTGGCTGTCACCGCTATCCTGGCCGTCCTTGGCTGCATGATTAGTAACAAACTGATTGTGAAGCACTTCAGAAAGAGTGGTGCGATTAAATAAACTATGAGCATGAAATTTGATTTTCGAACCAAATTGCTTGTCATAGTTCTCACTATGTCGCTTGTGGCGGTGCTCACAAGCGATATTTTGATATACACACTTTTTGGCGTTTTGAGCGTGTATCTGATTATTCAGGGCTTTGGCAGGCAGACAATAAAATATTTGATCGTCTGCGGTATTTTTATCGTGTTGAGGTTGCTTTCAGGAGGACAGGGCATTACCATTCTTATGCCGGAAATGTTCCTGTTCATGGTGCTGCGTATTTTGATGATGGTTATGGCTGCGCAGCCCGTGATTGGTATGCCGCCGGGAGAAGTTGTAGCAGTTTTTAAGAAAATCCACGCGCCTAATGGAATTGCCCTGCCCGTAACCTTCATGCTGCGTTTCTTCCCTACTGTGCGCAGTGAATTTTCTGATGTGTTTTCCTCCCTTCGACTGCGAAAGCTGTTGTCATGGAAACACCCTCTGGACGCAATGGAGTATATTGTTACGCCTGTTATTTTCCGTTCATCCAGAATAGCCGAAGAACTTGCCGCTTCTGCTGAAAGCAGGGGGATTTCCAATCCTGGGAAACATACCTGCCGCAGAAAAATAGAATTTCAAAAAAGAGATTGGATTATGTGCGTGATTGCTGTTTGTGTAACTGCATTCTATTTTGTGCTGGAAAGGATGGTAGCGTAATGGTAAATGATAAAGCAAGGCGATCCGTTATCCAGTTTGAAGATGTATCTTTTGAATATCCGGGAGCCGAAACAGATAGTATCCATCATATCAGCCTCGATGTAAAAGAGGGCGAGTTTCTTGTTCTGACTGGAGGGAGCGGCTGCGGAAAGACAACTTTAACACGATTGGTAAACGGGTTAGGCGAACAATTTTACGAAGGGACACTGAAAGGGCGCATCACACTGTTGGGACGCAACATATCGGAATATCCTCTGTATGAAATCGGGAAAAAAGTAGGTTCAATCTTTCAAGATCCAAAGAGCCAGTTTTTTGCCAGTATTACAGAGGATGAGATTTCGTTTGGGTGTGAAAATTATGGCGTTCCGTATGAAGAATTGGATAGGCGGGTTTCAAGTGCAATCAAGCGTATTAACGGAGATATGCTGCGAGGGAAAGAAATTTATCCGATGTCCAGCGGGGAAAAACAGAAAATAGCGGTGGCCTCCGTCAATGCTGTTGATCCGGAAATTTATGTGTTTGATGAACCTTCGGCCAATTTGGATATGTATTCCGTTGAGGCACTTAAAAATTTGATGGGTGGACTTAAAGCGGAAGGCCACACAATCATTGTTGCTGAACACCGGCTTTATTATCTTACTGACCTTGCAGACCGTTTTCTCTATATGGAAAACGGGAGCATAAAAGAAGAATGGACGGCGGGAGAACTGCGCTCTATTCCAGAAGAAAAAAGACGAGCCATAGGAATACGAGCGGCAGATTTGCACCATATTGAAGTAGATATTTCCCCTGTAAAAGAAAAAGATATGACGATGGAGGTAAAGGATTTGGCGTTTTCCTATCGCAAACATCCGGTTTTCCATGATGTATCTTTTCAGGCGTATGCTGGTGATCTGATTGCGATTGTAGGTCATAACGGAATAGGCAAAACTACTTTGTCGAATATTCTTTGTGGTATGCAAAAGGAAAAAGAGGGTCAGGTCATATATAACGGGACAAAGGTATCTAAAGGCAAACGGAAGAATTTTGCCTACTTTGTTATGCAAAATACAGATTGCCAGTTGTTTGGGGACAGCGTAGAAGAAGAACTGCTATTAAACGGAAAAGGCAGTACCCAGGAGCAACGCGATGATCTGCTAAAACTATATGGCTTGTTTGAATGGAAAGAACGGCATCCCGCTACTCTTTCCGGCGGGCAGAAACAACGACTCACTCTCGCAGTATCGGATTGGATAGATACCCCCGTTTTGATTTTGGATGAGCCTACCAGCGGTCTTGATTTCAAAAATATGATGAGAATATCGGAGCATTTGAAAGATCTGGCGCAAAAAGGAAAGACCATTTTAATCATTACCCACGATTATGAATTTGCCGCTATGACTTGCAATCGGGTTCTGCATTTCGTTGATGAAGGTCATGTAGAAACATTTCCGTTACAGGAAAATTTGTCCCGCTTATACTCCTGCCTTATGTGTCAATGAATTATGTGTCCGATTGGATAGATACGCTCTGTATGGAGTGGCAGAAACAACCGAATGATTTTATGATAATAGATGGGTTATAAAATGCTAACCCGTCTATTATTGCGAAAGGAGACTTGCTTATGGAGAAACAAAAAAATGGAGAACTGTCCAGAATGTTCGGATATGCAGGGAAATTCCATGTTTTGACTGTTTTGGGATGTGTTCTCTCCGGAATCAGTACCATTTTATCTATGCTGCCTTTTGTTTGCATTTGGCTCGTCATCCGCGATTTAATCCAGGCTTTTGCTGCCGGGGATATATCTCTTGCAACGGGGAGCGCCCATTATGCGTGGATGGCGGTTGTGTTTGCAGCGGCAAGCATTTTAATTTATTTTATCGCCCTGAACTGTACTCATCTGGCGGCGTTTCGTACAGCCACCAATATGAGAAAATCTGCAATTCATCATATCGTGACGCTGCCGTTGGGGTATTTCAGCCAAAATGCAAGCGGACGGCTCAGAAACATCATTGATGATAATGCAGGGCTTACAGAAGGATTTCTGGCCCATCAGCTTCCCGATCTGACCGGAGCCGCAGTTATGCCGGTTGCCGTTATTATTTTGATTTTCCTTTTTGACTGGCGGCTGGGAATTTGCTGCCTGATACCTATGGGAATCAGTGTCATCTTTCTCAAACAGATGATGGGCGGAGATAATGCGCAGTTTATGGGCAAGTATATGACTGCACTGGAAACAATGAATAAAGAAGCTGTGGAATATATTCGCGGTATTCCTGTTGTAAAAGTATTTCAGCAAACTATTTATTCCTTCAAAAATTTTCACGCTGCAATAGAAGAATACGAAAAATTTGCTTCCGGGTATGCCTTAAAATGCCGTATTCCTCTTACAGGATTTACAGTAACACTGAACGGCACATTTGTTTTACTTATTCCAGTCGCCATGTTTATTTTGTCCGGGGTCAGCGGCCAGGCGGCTTATGAAAATGTTGTGCTGGATTTTCTGTTTTACAGTTTGTTTACTCCGGTCTGTGCAACTATGATGAACCGTATCATGTTTGCCAGCGAGCAGCTTATGGCGGCTAAAAGTGCAGTCAGCCGGGTGGATGAAATTTTGCAGGAAAAGCCCTTGAAGGAGCCGGAACATCCCCTGATCCCGGCAGATGCTTCGATTGTGTTTTCGGATGTTTCCTTCGCCTATCCAGGGACCAAAGAGAAGGCCTTAGACCATATCAGCTTTGAGGTTCCGACAGGAAAAACAGTGGCGCTTGTTGGTGCCTCCGGCAGCGGTAAAAGTACAGCGGCAAGCCTCATTCCCCGATTTTATGATGTTCAGTCAGGCTCCGTTACGATTGGCGGCGTGGATGTACGCAATATTGAGAAGCAGGAACTGATGAAAAGAGTTGCTTTTGTGTTTCAGAATACCTGTCTGTTCAAGGACACCTTGCTGAATAATATTAAGGCGGCCCGCCCGGACGCTACCAGGGAAGAAGTCCTGAAAGCGGCTGATGAAGCACAATGCAAAGATATTATTGACCGCCTCCCGGATGGGCTTGATACGCTCGTTGGAACAGGAGGCACATATCTCTCAGGAGGTGAAAATCAAAGAATTGCTCTTGCAAGGGCAATTTTAAAAGACGCCCCTATTATTGTACTGGATGAAGCCACAGCATTTGCAGATGCCGAAAACGAACATCAGATACAGCTCGCTTTTGAGCGGCTGACCCAAAACAAAACGGTTATGATGATTGCCCACCGGCTCTCTACGATACAAGACGCAGACCTTATCCTGGTGTTCAAGGAGGGGCAGATTGCAGAAAGAGGTACGCATGAAGAATTGGTAGCCTTAAATGGTATTTATTCTTCTATGTGGAAGGATTACCAGACCTCGATTGCCTGGAAGGTCGGAAAGGAGGATGAGCAGCATGATTAAGGCGTTAAAAAAGAAGTATGCGTTAAGCAATCAGGGTGCAAAAGACCTGTTAAAAGGGATCGTTTATTCGGTGCTGGCCAATATCAGCCTTATGTTTCCTGTTATTCTTCTGGCTATCGTCCTCAATCAGCTTCTTGCGCCTGTTTTGGGAGCGAGTGCGCCAGAGATCAGTGCCGCCGTTTACACTGTGATTGGAATTGTGATTTTAGCTGTTGTTTTTATTTTTCATTATTGCCAGTACACCGCGACATATCTCGGAACGTATGATGAAAGCGCAAGGCGGCGTATCGGGCTTGCGGAAAAATTGCGTACCCTTCCGCTGACCTTTTTCCACCAGCGTGATCTTGCTGACCTGACAAGCACAATTATGGGCGACTGTGCAAACTTTGAACACGCATTTTCTCATACGGTTCCACAATTCTTTGGAGCAGTTATCTCTACGGGGATTGTTTGTATCGGCCTGCTGATTTTCAACTGGCAAATGGGTTTGGCTCTTCTTTGGGTAGCTCCGATTTCATTTGCAATCGTTATTCTGTCACGGAAATGGCAGGAAAAACTCAGCAAAAAGCACATGAACGCAAGACTGGAGCTTGCAGAAGGCATTCAGGAATGTTTGGAAACCGTACAGGATATAAAGGCTTGCAATCAGGAAGAAGATTATCTTCGCAAATTGGACGCAAAGATGGATGCTGCGGAAAAAGCACAGATTTCATCCGAAATGACAACGGCAAGTCTGCTGACAACCGGCCAGATGTTTTTACGGCTCGGTTTGGCAACGGTGATTGTAGTAGGTAATAGTCTTGTGGTAAGTGGAGATACCTCTCTGTTTACCTATATTCTGTTTTTGATTGCTGCCTCCCGCCTGTACGATCCGCTTTCCGGGGCGATGTCAAATATGGCAGAGCTGTTTTCTGTACAGCTTCAGGTGAACCGCTTGAAAGAAATAGAGGAATACCCGGAAGAAACCGGCGAGAAGAATATCCATACAAACGGGTACGATATTACATTCGATCATGTCCAGTTTTCTTACGAAAAGGGCAAACCGGTACTGAGGGATGTTTCGTTTACTGCAAAACAGGGACAGGTCACTGCATTGGTTGGCCCGTCCGGCGGCGGCAAAAGTACAGTCGCAAAACTGGCAGCCAAATTTTATCCTCTGGACGGAGGAAGAATACTGTTGGGCGGAACCGATATTGCTCCGCTAAATTCAACCATGTTGATGAAAAACTTCTCTATCGTTTTTCAAGATGTTGTGCTGTTTAATAACACCATCATGGAAAATATTCGTGTCGGTAAAAAGGACGCAACGGATGAAGAAGTGATTGCCGCAGCTAAAGCAGCGCAGTGTGATGAATTTATTTCAAAATTGTCGGACGGCTATCAGACGGTGATCGGAGAAAATGGTTCAACACTATCTGGCGGTGAGGCACAGCGCCTTTCTATCGCACGTGCTCTTTTGAAAGACGCTCCTGTTATTCTTCTGGATGAAGCTACTGCTTCTCTTGATGTAGATAACGAAACTGAAATTCAAAACGCAATATCCAGGCTGGTAAAAGGCAAGACAGTTCTTATAATCGCTCACAGAATGAGGACGGTGGAAGCTGCCGATAACATCGTTGTATTGTCAGATGGTATTGTAGCCGAAAACGGAACTCACGAAGAACTTATGAAAGAAAATGGCCTCTATCATAGGCTGGTCGATTTGCAGACAGCTTCTGCAAATTGGAAGTTAAGCGTTTAATTCATAAAAGGTACTGATGAAACTTCATGCGTCCGGGGAGGACTATCTGGAAACCATTCTTGTTCTTCAAAAGAAACTCGGTATGGTACGCTCCGTAGATGTGGCCCGGCACATGGAGGTGTCAAAGCCCAGTGTGTGCCATGCAGTAGCAACCCTGCGGGACGGTGGCTTTCTCACGATGGACAGCGACTATTTCCTGCACCTGACCGATGTAGGCCGGGCAGTTGCCGAAAAAATCTACGAGCGCCATTGCTTTTTCACTGAGCAGCTTATCGCAGCGGGCGTTGACCCTGAAACTGCGGAGGCCGACGCCTGCCGGATTGAACACATTATCAGCGATGAGAGCTTTTCACGGCTGAAAGAGGCAGCCGTCATGAAAGAACTTGTCCGCCGACAAATTCAGACTGTATTTGCACTGCTGTCAAAAAAAGCCCAGCCACCGAACAGCCCCCGTCTGGCAGCCGGTGCGAAAATTGTCACAATGTAACTGAATACCGTATTTTTTGCGCTCGAGTAGCTTTCTGCTGTCTGGGCGCTTTTTTATATTTACCCATTCGGACAAGAGGGAGACTGGTCGGCATTAACCTATACTGGAAAAGGGAGGTTTTCAATGGTTCAAGCTGTTACATACCAAAGCGACAAGCAATCTGTTTATTTTCAAGGCAAGCTCATTGTGCTGGAAAACCTGACGCCGGTACTCTCCCCGGAGGAAAAGAAGAAACGAAAAAGAGAAATCGAAAATAACCCGTACGATATATTCAGCAAATACGGGGACAGGTTTCGCTAATCAATCGCAACATTGTTGTCCGGGGCTGCTAATGGTATAATATAGTTGTAAGGTTGGTAGCTCAATTCCATACGGAAAGGAGCCCAATATGGACATTATCAGAGAAGATTGTATTTACGCAAGGCAGTCAGTAGACCGAAAGGACAGTATCAGCATTGAAAGCCAGATTGACTTTTGCAAGTACGAACTGAAAGGCGGGAGCTGTAAGGTATTCAAGGATAAAGAGGATTGCTCAACACAGGAGGATATTTTTAATTACCCTCAAAATGATAAAAGCGAGGCAGCGGAAAATCCGTTGCCTCATTTCAGTATTATGACAATTAATCTAGTTCCGCCCCTAACTCATACCTCCAATACTCCGCCGCCTCATATTCCCTAGGTTCTGAGAGTACCGGTACAGTAAAGAGTTCAACCGGAACACCGAGTGTTGATGCGAAGAGTTTCATAAGATCCTCTTTTGGCGTTCGGACATCGCTTTCATACTGAGCAATCCGGACATCAGCACAGCTGTCGGGAAATCCAACAGCCATCCCAAGTTCTTTCTGGGTGAGATGATTTTTTTGTCTTAAGTGTTTTAATTTTCTTCCAAATGTAATCATATTATTATTCTCCTGTGCTTCCAAATGCCCCGGTTCCTCGTTCTTCACCGAGGTTCAGGACAAAGTCTGCGATCACGACCGGTGTGATCACCAGCTGACCGACACGTGTGTCTTTGTGAATGGTCTGAGAAGATGTGCTTACGTTGCTGATAATGGCATGGATCTCACCACGGTAACCGGAGTCGATCGGTGGAAGTTCGCATACCAGTCCTTTTGCTGCCATGCTGCTTCGTGGAAAGACATATCCGGCAAATCCATCCGGTATGATGAGACCGAATCCAAGTGGAATTCTTGCAACCTCACCTGGTTTTAATACGCAATTATAAGGCATGAATACATCAGCACCGGCATCATTTTCATGTGGCCGGAAGGGATGATGATTTGCTTTCAGACCAAAGTCAATCAGTTTAATCTTTATGGCTGCTCACCTCCTTCCTGATGAGCAATGGATAATCTTCTTTTAAGATATCAGCAGGAGTCCAAAGTTTTGAAATAGGATTCTGGCAGGACATCTGTTTTTCCATGCAGCTTCCTCTCTGACAGAATGGACCGGTCAGATCCGGTGCAAAAAGGATCGGGCTTAATTTGTACAATCTTTGCCAGATCTGTAGCATCACAATCCTTGTTTCATCCGTATTTCTTCGGCAGGTTCTCTGGCCGATCATATGCTTCCACTGGTAAGGTGTCGCGCTGATGATCAATACGTTTCGAAGTCCCTGAGGTGTAGCATATCCGGCTGAATCATGATCAATACCTAATTCACAAAGCTCTGCATAATGATCCAGATCTGACTGACAGCTTTTCTTGTAAATATCCTGGATTTCTTTATCTGCTTTCATGATTCCATATGGAATAGCAAATGCAGCATGACCGGAATAATTGCTGTACTGCAGAGATGCACTCATGTACTTTACTTCGTTTTGATGTCTTGTGATCTGTGTCAGGAAGCGTCTGCTTGCACCAACAACAGCTACGGTAATGACCATGAATTTCTGCACGGTTGGATGCGGAAGCCCTGCAATGTTTTCTACAGTCTTCTGACTGTAGGATTGACGGTAAAGATCCATCAGATCTGCCATGTTCTGGATCGTATGACCGTGTTGTGTGAGCCTGGCAGCAAAGACCATATTCTGTTCTGCTTCCCGGATCCCATAGCAGTTTAAGATAGCTGTTTCAATGTGATCCATAGGCCTGTTCCTCCTTTACCAGAGCTTTTAAAAGGATCAGATAATTGATGCAGTCTGTGAGTTTTTCATCCCACTGTTCCATGTCAAAATGTAACAGAGTGGAATAACACATATCGTAAAGGGATACGACATGTTTCGACATCATGCCGGCCAGTGCTGCTTTTGGATCACAGTTCTGTAAAGCGGCAGCAATCTTGAATGCACTGAGGCGGTCAATATTATCACCGGTATATTCTTTCTTTTTATGTGCCAGAATATCGGCACACTTTCTCATCTGAAGTTCAAATACAACATTAAATTCTTCTTGTGTCATGTGATAGTTCCTCCTTTGTTTTGTAATAGTTATCGTTCGAGATCTTTGGTTTTTGATTTCACTGGTTCTGGAATCTGCATCTGAAGAATGGCATCAACATTCTGATCGGCAGTGTCCAGATCTTTTAATTTTTCTGTCAAGCTGCTTATTGCTTCTTCTTCGGAAGATATCTGCTGTTGCAGTTTTTCTTTTTGTAAAGTCAGGTTTTTTAGGCTTGTCATCTTTCCATCCTGATAAAAGGATCTCAGCCAATCTCTGGCTTCTTCATATTTCTGAATTTCCTTCGCATGTTCTTTCCGGTACTTTCCTTTGTACTTTGCTTTTGAAAACTGGGAATAAACTTCCTTATTTGCATAGTACTGTCCGGTATAACGAATTTGCTCGTTGAGGATTCTTAGATTGGACCGATGCTGAGTAAACTGTGTCTGCAGTTCAGCCAGTTCCTGTTTTGATGCAAGCAATGTGTTTTTCAGATCTGACTGTGTATCAAATCTATGTTCCTGCACATAGATAATGGTATTTGCCATTTGCTGCAGGTTAGAAAGTTTTACCCGATGAGCATAAGCCGGGCTCTGCATTGCTTTCACATTTGTCTGAAGATTTACAACCAGGCGCAGGTGAGATCTGACGTAGAGAATGGCCAATGGATCCTTGCATAAGAAGGTCTGTTCTAGGTGTTCTTTTCCATATCGTGTTCCCAGTGCACGTTCAGTAATCCGCTTCTGTCGATCAGGATGAAGATAGCTGTATCTGCCCCGATGCTCAATCACAGAGATCTGAAATTGTTCCAGAAGTTTAGATTGGAATTCATCAAAACTATTGGATGTGGCAACACATTCATCAATCGCATTTCGCAAATATTCTTTCTGTGTAAGGAACACGGTGGATGTTGGTTTGAGACCATCTTCAATAATTTTTTGATTGATCTCATCCAGTTTTTGCTGGCCGTGTTTCTGTGCCATATACTCTTTCTGAGTGATTTTTCTTTCAGCCGGAGCAAGAAGATCTATCTGGTGAAGTCCTTCCTGTTGGCATCGATCCATGACAGTTTTCTTAAAAGTGCTCATGAATTTATCAGTGGAACGATGCTTGTAACCGGCGGCTTCCTCATGTGGTTTATCCATATAAGGCTGCCTTTCCACTGCAGTCTTTCGCACACTGTTGATAACGATGTGAGTATGGATATTTCCGGATTCATTGTGGCCATCGGTATGAGTAACCACCAGAGCCTGATATCCGGGAAACATCTGCTTTGCAAGATCCAAACTAATTGCCTGTGCTCTTTCACCGGTAAGTCTGTTTTCTGTAACATCGGCTGGATCGTAGCTGATAATGTAGTGGTGACTTTTGATATCTTCACGTTTCTTATTTTTGTGAAAATGAGCATTTGTCAGTTCGCATTCTTTGTCAAAAGACATCGGATCACAGTTCAGTCCATCCATATAAAACTCTTTTCGCAGGATGCATCGTCCGGATTCATCTACAATCTTTTTCCCGGTTTTTTCATCATGTTCAAACAGAAGATAATTGATAGCAGCCGAGTAATTTGCATTTCTGCTTTTAATGTGTTTTACGATTGCCATTCATACCACCTGCCAGTTTCAGTACTTCTTTTCTCAATAGGAATAAGTCCGTGATGCACTGATGGATTTCATTTTCTATAGCACGAGACTGACTGCCACCGCTGTTAAAATGCTTAGCGATCTGATTGAGATTCGATCCGATCTTTCCATATTCACTGACCAGTTTTCTGAGATCATTCATGTCTGCAACAACTTCAATCTGGTGATTGATTTGCTTTTCAAGCAGGAGTTTTCTCAGATATTCAGAACGGGAAAGCCCTGTAACGTCAGCGGCTTCATTTAATACTGCCAATTCAATATCTGTTAGTTTTAATGTGATGATGTTACTTCTCTTGAGATTCTTTTCTTTCTTCTTTGGTGCCATAGTCCTCCTTCCTTTTTGATAAGACATCTTGGATGTGCGATTACACTTTTTAACCGGCTGTCCCTTCCGGTTATATAAAGTGCTGCGACTATCTTTGATAGAGAGCCTACAGATATCTTTGATGTCTGTACGAGGGTATGGGGAATCGGAATCCCCATCAAGAGACTTACCCGGAGGTATGCCGTAGCCATAAAATGACGATACGGTAATACCTGGGTGGATCTTGCTCTTATTTGTATCCCTCTATATAACGAAACGCTCAGAGGCTGTTTTACAGTGGGGGGAACAGAAAAAATATCAAAAAAGAGTGTATAGAGAATCGAAATTATGGAGGAATTATAGAGAAAAGAACGCAGCATCTTGTTATATAAATTTTCAAGTGATATACTGAACACATGAAAAAGAACCGTGCGATATTACAGTCTTGCATTGCGCACGGTTTTTTAGAAATATGCGGTTAGATACAGCTAACATATATGCGATATACAGAACATTCTAAAAAAGGACTGATTTCTATGAGAATATTGATTTATGGTGCAGGCGTGATTGGCTCCTTGTATGCGGCTTTATTAGCAGATGCAGGTTACGATACAAGTATTTATGCCAGAGGTAAAAGACTTGAGATCCTAAAAAATAATGGATTACTTTATAAGAAAAATCAGGACTTAATAAAGGCAAAAATTAAGATTATCGAAGAAGTGCCAAATGATGATATTTATGATTTTATTTTACTGACTGTTCGGGAAAATCAGCTGTATGAAGCACTTTCGGAATTGAAAAATAATAAAAGCAATACGATTGTTACAATGGTAAATTCACTGGACAGTTATAAAAAATGGGAAGACATTGTTGGAACAGGAAGAATATTACCGGCTTTTCCGGGAGCCGGCGGAAGTATAAATGATGATGGCATCCTTGATGCGTCCCTTACTCCGAGGATTATCCAACCAACAACATTTGCAGAAATATCAGGAAATAAATCTGAAAGAACAAAGCATTTTTCAAAGATATTAAAGCATGCTCGTATCCCACATCAGGAAGTAAAGAATATGCATATGTGGCAGCTGTGTCATCTTGCCATGGTGGTGCCGATTGCAGATGCATATTATGAAGCTGATTGTTCGGAGAGAGCTGGAAGAGACTGGAAGATCATGAAGAAAACAGCCAAAAGATTGAAAAGAAATTTTAACTTTTTGCGGAAACAGTCAGGTAGGTTGTCGCCTGGCAAAATGAATATTTTTTGTTTTCTACCATTGTCAATTCTTGCGATTATGCTTGCTATTACATTCGAAAGCAGCTTTGGAGATAAATTTATGTATCAACATGCTATGAAAGCACCAGATGAGATGAGAGAACTACATAAACAATTTTATGCATATGTTAAAAGAATGAAGGCATGTGGATGTAAGGTCAAAAATGCAGTGTGATTGGAGGGAAAAGCATGAAAAACGAAGAATACAAAAAGTTGTCGATTGCTGAATTTACAAAAGCAGCAGGAAGATATGAAAGTAACCATGCTGGCATATATGAAATGTGCAAGAAGGATTATCCTGATATTCTGGCGGAGCTGGAGAAAGAGCCGTTTAGAGAATTGCTGGATGCAGGATGTGGTCCGGCTCCAATGATTTCTTTATTATCAGAAAAATATCCAGACAGACATTATACCGGACTGGATTTGACTCCTGCAATGATCGAACAGGCAAAAAAGAAAGATATTCCAAATGCAACATTTGTGGTAGGAGACTGTGAGAATTTTCCTTTTGAAAATGATTCATTTGATGCAATTATTTGTTCTATGAGTTTCCATCATTATCCGGATCCACAGGCATTTTTTGACAGCGTAAAAAGATGCCTTCGCCCAAATGGAAGATTGATTCTGCGGGATGTGACCAGTGACAATAAAGTATTGGTATGGCTGATGAATACACTGGAAATGCCTCTGGCAAATATATGTGGACACGGAGATGTCCGGGTTCCAACAAGAGATGTGGTTATGAAATGTTGCAGAAGAGCAGGGTTAAAAGTAGAAAAATTTGAAATCCGTAAAGGCATGAGGATGCATTGCGTTGTAAGAAAACAATAGCGGAAGGCGATAGATAATGAAAGAAAAAGTGAATGTGACAGGTGTACCTGAAACGATGGTACAGACTTTGTATGCAAGAGCAAAAGAAACAAAAAAGCAAAATGCAAAGATCAAAGATGAGATCGCAGTAAAACTAGTGGAAAAGCTTGATTATGACTTTTCCAAGGCGGATAAGGATAATGCCATGACTTATGGTGTGATTGCAAGAACAATTGTATTAGACCGGATGGTTGAGCAATATTT
Source organism: Blautia obeum ATCC 29174 (assembly GCF_025147765.1). NCBI lineage: Bacteria > Bacillati > Bacillota > Clostridia > Lachnospirales > Lachnospiraceae > Blautia > Blautia obeum. Next base: position 3,549,941 of record NZ_CP102265.1, on the reverse strand, counting down.
GAAGAAGTATGAAAATGCAGTTGTTATAAATCTTGCATGTGGACTGGATACCAGATGTTACCGTATGAAGGGAAAATATCTGCGCTGGTACAATGTCGATTTGCCGGAGACTATGAAGATAAGGCGGCAGTTTCTTCCGGAAACGGGTCCGATATACCAGATTGCAAAGTCTGCAATGGATGATTCCTACGTGGACGATATCGATTATCATGGAGAAAATGTTCTGGTGATAATTGAAGGACTTACCATGTATTTGTGTGAGAAGGACATCAGAAAGATATTTTCTATTATTGAAAGATCATTTCAGAAAGTAAACGTAATGGTTGAAACCATGTCACCATTTGTTGTAAAACATGTGAAAGAAAAATCTATAGAGAACAGCAATGCAAAATTTACATGGGGTGTTAAGAACGGAACAGAACTACAAAAGATTGTACCGAATTTTTCTATCCTGCATGAGGTCAGTCTGGTTGAGGGAATGAAAGAACTTATGCCCGTTTATTGTGTAATAGGCAAAATTCCAGCGGTTCGGAATATTTCGAACAAAATAATAGTTTTGAAGAAACGCGGCTGATACTGAGGAGATGATACAGATGCAGAAAAAGCATTTTGAAGTGGAAACAGATGGATTTTATGGTGCATATTGGAAATGTAAAACCGACTCAGACTGTGCAATGATTGCAATGATCGGAGATGATTCAGAGGATTATCTGGCACGGACATCCGTGAAATGGTTACATAAACTCGGTGTGAATGTGATGACAATGTCACCGGCAAAAAAGGATTATGGACATCATAATTATCCGCTAGAACGTATAGAGAAAGCTATCAGTTGGTTAAAAACACATGGTAATCAGAAGATAGGAATTGTCGGGGCATCTACTACAGGAACACTTGCTTTAACTGCCGCTTCTTATTTTGAAGATCTTACATTGACAATAGGCCTGACACCGAGTGACTTTATCTGGCAGGGGTTTATGCAGGGCAAAAAAGATGGATGTAAGGAATGGCCGATTGAGGGCGAATCACTTTTCTCTTATAAAGGAGAACCTCTTCCATATATGCCGTTTTGTTATAAACATCCAGATTACTGGCATGTGATTGATGAAGAAACAAAGCGGACCGGTGATATGCTTAATTCGAGAAAACTGTTTGATGATTCAGAGGCAACTCATCCAATTACGGAAGAAGAAATAATTAAGATTGAAAAAATTCATGGGACATTATTGCTGATTGGCGCTGAAGATGATGTGTTGTGGGATACTGCAAAATATATACGCCGTATGGAGCAGCGTATGAAAGAACATCCACATACGTGCAGGTTGGAGTCTGTTATTTACGAGCATGCGACCCATTTCGTTTTTCCGGAGAGTATGTTAAGGACGATGCTGCCAATTGGTTCTGGAATCTTTATGAAACTGGCATTTCAAGCGGCAAGAAAATATCCGAAAGAATGCCAGAGAGCACGTCTGGATATTGACCAGCGGGTGAGAAATGCTGTTGCTGAATGGAAGAGTGCAAAAAGATAGATTAAAATAGATAGAAGGTATAAGTATGGTATTTAAAACAATAGGAAATAAATCAAATCCAGTCATCTTGTTTTTCCATGCAATGGGAGTAATTGGGGAAAGCAGTATGCCGGTTGCAGAGAAAATGAAAGAAAAATATTACTGTATTATGCCAACATCAACCGTGTATTGCCCTGGACAGAGATATCAAAGTAAAAGAGATGAGATACAGCAAATTGTACGATTTCTGGAAAATCATGGAATCAAAGAGATAGAACTTGCAGTTGCATCTTCGATTGGTGCAGATCTTGCCATGGCATTCCTGACAGAGGCAAAAATACCGGTAAAGCATGTTTTTTTTGATGGCGGACAGTTTGCACAGATTGGAAAGGCAACACGCAGAATCATGGTCCCATTCTTATATATAGCAATGAAAAGTTTATATTGGTCAAAGGGAAAGACACTAAAGAGAATCATGTGGTGTGACGATGACAAAATTAAACCCTATTTTATAGAGGCAGGGAAGAACTTGACATATGGAAATCTGAGAAGACAGCTGGCAGACAGCTTGGAAGATAAAGCATTTCCAGAACTGTCAGAAGAATTGCAGAAACATACATTTTGGGAATTTGGAAGTATAGAAGAACATTTTAAATATAGAAATGCAGTGATGCAGACCTATATACACGGTAACTTTCCTGTTTTTGAGAGATTTAACCATATGCAATATCAAATCCAAAATCCGGAAGGATTTGCCAGAATGCTCAAAAAAATTATTGAGACAGATAGATTACCTAAATTGGTATTTTGAAAGAAGGTATCAGAAAAATGTTATTATTGTTGCAAAATGTATTGTACTGTCTGCTGTATGCATCACTGATAAAATGTGCAGTGAGGAACGACGGGCGTAACTGTTTATATTTTTATCCGAAAGAATATATAGAAGAAGCACAGAAACGTGGAATTGCTGATAAAGAAACTGTGATGAAAAGGTCAAAGTGGTTTATGATACCATTTTGTATTATTATATTTGTGGCTCTGATTTTGATTATTTCTGTTTGGAATCATGTTATGGATTTTAAAACAGCATATCTTCAAGCCTGTCTTTTTCTTGTGGTCATGAACTGGTTTGATGGTATTGTGATTGACAGATTATGGGTGGGACACAGCAGAATCTGGCATATAGATGGTATGGAAGGAATTCCGTATGTAAAGCCTTGGAAGACTGTGTTGGTAAAACGAGGGGCGGCTACTGTACTGTATTTGGTGGTTGCATTTGTAGTAGCAGGGATTGTGGAATTACTTGGTAAAATATGGTAAATTTCAGTTTCATTAAGTGAAAAATATTTTGTTGTAGAGACAGAGGTGTATTTAATGATGAATATCCATGAATTTGGTAAAGAAAATAATGAAATTATTTTGCTGATTCATCCATCAGTCGTAAAGTGGGATTATTTTGAAAACGTGATTCCTTTATTACAGGAAAAATACCATTTGCTGATTCCGGCACTTCCAGGATATGATTTTGAGAATGATAGTGATTTTACAAGCGTAGAACAAATTGCCTCAGAATTGAATGATTGGCTCAGTACAAGAGGTTACAGAAATCTATATGCAGTATATGGCTGCTCCATGGGTGGATCTATTGCATTAATGGTAACATTGGAACAAAGGATCAAGATAAATCATTGTATTATGGACGGCGGAATCACACCGTATCAGCTTCCGTGGTTTGTGACACGTTTTATCGCTCTAAAAGATTATTTGATGATGATGCTTGGAAGGGTGGGTGGCATTAGCTTATTGGAAAAGGCATTTGCAACAGATGAATATTCTAAGGAAGATTTACAATATGTGGTAGATGTTCTGCGACATTGTAGCAGAAAAACACTATGGCGTACCTTTGATTCCTGCAATAATTACAGAGTACCTGAGCCTGTTTCGGATATTAACACGCAAATTCATTACTGGTGTGCAAAAAATGAGGAAAAAGAGCGGAAACAGGATATTGCCTATATGAAACGCAAGTTTCCTCAAACAGAATTTACAAAATTGCCGGACTTGGGACATGGAGGGTTAGTTTTACTGAAACCTGAAGTATTCTCAGAAATGATTTGTAAACTTTCGTGAGATGTGAACTTTTTATAGAGTGTATGGATTCAAATTCCATATGCTCTTTTTCTTATTTAAATCCAGGAAAAATGTAGAAATCTAATGTTACGAGTTTCTTACGAGTGGCATTAAAAAAAACTCGCAAGAAAAAAGTAAAAAAATTTGCTTTTGACCACTGTAAAACATGCTCTGAGCGTTTCGTTATATGAAGGGATAATTTTTCTTTCGTATTTCAAAGAAAAGAGGATAAAGAAATGTTAGAAAAAAGATGTTATACAGTTCAAGAGTTACAGGAAATCTTAGGAGTCAGCAGACCTACTATTTATAACCTTTTGAAGAAAAAGGAATTCCGGTGGATTCAGTTGGATGGCGGAAAGTATCGCATCTCTAAGAAGAGTTTCGATGACTGGCTCGATAACTTGGAACAGTAAAAAACAGGGTGTTGATCAGGCAGATTTTGTCTGCAATCGACATCCTAAATTTTTATCTGGATTTGAGATATGATATAAGAAAAACACTAACACTAAAAAAGACAGGAAGTGAAGAATAAATGGCAACAGCAATTATGAAACAAAAAGAAGTTCCGGAAATGGACGATGTTGAAGAGATCATTTCAAAGATATCAGAAGACAGTCCTTACAAACGGCGTCCGACACAAAAGAGAACCTGGATGACCGTGCCGGAAATGGGAAAGCTGCTGGGATTAAAAAAGACAGATCGATACTGGCTGGTGCATAAAAATGTTTTTGAATCAAAAGAGATTGCCGGAAAGATACGAATCAATATTGCCAGCTTTGAAAAATGGTATGCCAATCAGATTAAATATCATAAAGTTACCGGAGAAGAACCAGGGAAAGAATTGAAATCCTGGTCCTATTCCGTTAAGGAAGTCGCGGATCTGTTGGGCGTGGATGATTATCTTGTTTATGAATTACTCAAGAAAAATCAAATGGAAGTTGTTATTGTCGATTACTGGAAACGAATACCAAAAGAATCCTTTCAGAACTGGTATAAAAGCCAGTCCCGGTATCGAACAAAGGAAGACAGAGAAAAAGACGCCCTTCTGGAAGATGCAACTATTACGATGCCTGAGATGGCACAGCTGTTAGGAACAACCAGAAGCTCAGTATATACAATTCTTGATAATCCAAAGTATAGTCATTTTTTTGAATTCATTGTGATTGCAGAAAAGAAAAGGATCACAAAAGAGAGTTTTCAAAAATTCCTGGAAGGTCAGGATCGTTATAAGCTGGATCCATCGAATGTTTATGAAGAACTTGCACAGGAACAGAATATTGCCCTGGCTAATTTCCGGCGGAAGAAATTATCACAAACCGGAATACGAGGAAGCAATGGAAATATAAAGTATCTTACTTTTGATGAAGCTTCCTATCTGGCAAAGGTCAGCAGAAGCATGATCAACAAGTGGGCGGATAAAGGAAAGTTCACCGTAATAAAAGTTGGCAGTCGAGTTAGGATCCTTCGGGATGAATTTGAGGACTGGATGGAACAAAGAGATTTGGAAAGGAGCATGCAATAATATGGCATCAATAAGAGAACGAAACGGAAAATTCAATGTAATCTATTCTTATACGAATGAAAAAGGTGAGAGGAAACAGAAATGGGAAACCTATGAAACAAAAGCCGAAGCTAAAAGAAGAAAAAAAGAAATTGAATATAAAAAAGAGATGGGATCATTTGTCGTTCGTAAATGCAAAACACTGGATGAGCTTATTACAGAGTATGTTGCACTTTATGGAAAAGAAAACTGGGCGCTTTCTACATATGAAGGAAATGTCTCTCTTATCAATAACTATATTCTTCCAATTATTGGTGATACGAAACTTTCAGAAATCAATACCCGATTCATCGAAAGATATTATCAGAGTCTTTTGAAGAGACGTGCAGTTATCAATCCATTGAATAAAACCAGTCGAAATGAATTTGTATCGTCCAGTACGGTCAGGGATGTTAATAAGCTGCTCAGGAACTGTTTCGAACAGGCAGTAAAATGGGAGTTGATGGAGAAGAATCCCTGTACTCATGCGACTGTACCAAAACATAAATCCCAAAAAAGAGACATCTGGACAGCGGATACATTGATGTATGCGCTCAGTGTCTGTGAAGATGAACGATTAAAGCTCGCAATTAATCTATCTTTCTCATGTTCTCTGCGACTTGGTGAGTTGCTTGGTCTTACCTGGGATTGTGTAGATATCTCTCCTGAGGCAATTGAAGAAAACCGTGCATATGTCTTCATCAACAAAGAATCACAGCGTATAAGAAAAGAATCGTTGAATGCATTGGATGGAAAAGATGTGTTGTTGGTATTTCCGACAAATCATAAGAAGAATTCTACGGTCCGTATTCTGAAAACACCAAAGACAGAAAGCAGTGTGCGTAAGATATTCTTACCAAAGAGTGTCGCTAATATGTTGGTAGACTGGAAAGCTGAACAGGATGAAATGAAAGAAATCCTTGGTGATGAATATATGGACTATAACCTGGTTATGGCAAGTACCTTTGGGCTTCCTCTTGGTGATGGAGCAATCCGTGGTCCTTTAAAGAAACTGATTGAGGACTATAATCTCCCACCGGTTGTGTTTCACAGTTTCCGTCATAGTAGCGTTACTTATAAGCTGAAACTGAATGGTGGGGACATCAAAGCGGTACAGGGTGATTCCGGTCATGCTCAGGTCAATATGGTTACGGATGTGTACTCTCATATTCTGGATGATGACAGAAGGAAAAATGCAGAGCTTTTTGAAGAAGCATTTTATGAGAAAAAGAATCTGGATCCACAGATGCATGTACAACAGGAAAATAATAATGCAACTGTTGCTGATGAAGTCGATCCGGAACTTCTGGCAAAAGTGTTGGCAAATCCAGAGATGCGGGCATTGCTCAATTCACTGGCGAAGACGATGAAGTAATTAGTCTATCTCCATCATATCTATTGGAATCTCCATCATTTGATGATGGAATGATGGAGATTCAATTACAAAAAAGATTACAGATATTTTTACTGAATAAAATTTGCCAGTCAAAAACGCATGGACAAACCGTCTCGTATGCGTTATATTAATTATAGACAAGAAAATATCTTGTGCTTTCGATAGGAAGTTTAATTGAATACTGTTTACCATGATCGAACGTACGAAGCATGGTGGTCATATAACAGATGTCGATGGTAATATCAAGGCATTCCCCAATTATTAGCTGCAGCAAACAATCAGCTAACTCTCAGAGCTTTACAGAGCTTGACAGAGGGGGTATTCAGAATAACTCGAATTGAATCGGAAACAGTTTTATATAGTATCCCACTTGGGTTTACCTTACCTCAGATTGATAGAGAGTGACAATAGGTTGGAGCTCTCCTAAGCACTAGATGTGGGTTCGATTCCCGCACGGGACGTCCTATCAAAAGCGGAATGTATTAGAAAAATATCTAATATGATTTCCGCTTTTTTGTTTTTTCAAGTGGAAAATGGAATGGAATATCAGCTAATACGGAAAGAATCCTATTAGCCGCTGTCTAATAAAACGCACTGCTGGTATAATAGCTGGAAATAAATCGAAATTCTAATAAAAGAGAAAAGCCAGCTGTTTATTTGAGAAAGTGGATGTAAATTTAAGCTCAGATAAGAAAAAAGAGGAAGGGAAATATCCGGCGGTAAGTTATTAGGCGTGAATACAATAAAATCTTTGCTTAGTGAAAACTAAGGTCAACAGTAAGCCTGTTTGGATCAGATTTCAAAAAGAAATCTATCTGGACAGGCTTTTTCTGTTGCAGATAAGAAATGGAGGAAAGATATGGATACAGTGGATACACGAAGTGCATCAGTTCCAGAAGATGGCGAAAAAATCATAGAGCTTCCGTCAAAATCACAGGGATGGGAGTGTAGAACGTCAGAGAAAGACGATTCAATACGAAAAGGAGATTTTGATAATGACAGAAAGAGATTATGCGATTAGATCGTTTAAAGAAGTAACCTTAAATGCAGCACGCCATACAGAAGAAAGAATGAACCTGTACTATGGAAAAATCAAGGAACTGATGAACAATTATCAGGACTTGATTTTGGAAAATCAGATGGTTCTGGATGAATTAGAGCAGGAGTGTCAGGAAAAGATCAATGAGAACATGGCTTATGCTCTTCAGTATATGGATTCTTACGATTACCGCATGAATTTAGGAAAACTGAAAAAAGAAGTAAACAATATCATTCTAATCTATGGACTTTGCGATATGGTCAACCGGGCAATGACATTGGTAAAATATTTTACCCCGAATTTTGGAACCGAATATTATGATGTGCTTTATGGCTGCTTCTGCAGACACAGAAAAATGACAGATATGGAAATTATGCTTGAACTGGGGATGAGCCGGGCAAGTTTTTACCGGAAGAAAAAAGTAGCTCTCCGGTATCTTGGATATTATTTTTTTGAAATCGTAGTGCCACAATCTGCAAACAAACGATATAAGCCGTCTTTTCCGGAAACGGAAGAGTAGATTTGAAAGAGCCTGGTGGAATCTCCCTTTTCCATCAGGCTTATCTGTTCGTGCAGGTGTATTGATGGAAAGACTGAAAGCCTATGATCCGGAGCTTCCAAAAGATATGGAGCCGATGGTGTATGTGAATTATTGTGAGAAAAGTGAGTTGGGGAATCCAAGATGTGCTAAAAACTCTCGAAAAATTTGAACTTTATACAAAACACATAAAAACCTTATAAAATAAGGCTTTAAGGAATTTGTCCATAAATTTGATATTTGAACAATATTCAGTTTTGAACAAAAGAATATTGTTCATTCTTTTTAAAGTAACATAGATTCTCAATTGTTCATTTTTATAAAGTAAGCAAAATGTTATATTGCCACGATTGTTTTTGCTGATATACCATATTATAATTAGTACGAATGAGTGCAATGGCTGATAGATGCTTTAAGGAGGACTCATTTCATGAAAAAAGTAATTCAGGTAGCAGTCAAAGAGCCGCAGTACGTCGTCAGCACGGATGTGGCGTTCGCACAGGTAGATGCGTGGTTTGGGCATACGGTGCGGGATCTGAAGCTGGATGTTATTTATCCGGAGCACACGGAAAAACGTCCATGTATCGTGTGGATCTGCGGAGGTGCGTGGCTGCAGATGAGTGTGAGCGCACATCTGGCATACCTCTGTGATCTGGCACGCGAGGGTTTTGTCGTGGCGAGCGTACAGTATACCGCACGAGTAACGAGGCGGTATTCCCGGCACAGCTTGAGGATGTAAAGGCGGCGATCCGGTATCTGAAGGCACACAGTGAGCGCTATGGCATCGATCCGGAGCGCTTTGGTGTGATGGGAGAGTCAGCCGGAGGACATCTGACGGTTATGACAGCTCTGACCGGTGGCCATAAGGAATTTGACAAGGGGGATTACCTGGAGTACAGCAGTGCGGTGCAGGCAGCCTGCCCGTGGTATCTTCCGGCGGATATCAGCAAAATGCCGCGTCTTTCCGATGTGGAGATGATGGCTGCGCCGGAATCTCTGATGCTTGGAAAAAACGCGGCATTGCATGAAGAGGAGGCGATGAAGGCCTGCCCGATCAGCTATGTGACAAAGGATGCCCCGCCATTTTTACTGCTGCACGGCACCAATGATCATACGGTACCGTACACACAGGGCGAGGCGATGTATGAGGCGCTGACCAAAGCGGGCGCAGATGCGGATCTGATCGCCATCGAGGGCGCGGATCACGCAGATTTGCACTTTTTCCAGAGAGAAGTCTGGAAAATCATCGCAGATTTTTTTAAAGAAAAGCTCAACGTAAAGTAAATCCTGTTCCGTTTTCCGTGGCACTGCTGCCGCCGATCCATACGCGGAAGGCACCCGGCTCTGTGCCGTAGCTGCCGTCTGCCCGGTGGAAGGACAGCTCTGCCTCGGAAATCCGGAAGGAGACGGTCTGTGTCTCACCAGGAGTCAGGGTGATACGTGTAAAGCCTTTCAGCTCCCGAACCGGGCGAACCGTGCTCGCGGCAACATCCTGAATATAGAGCTGTACGACTTCCGTACCGGTGCATGCACCGGTATTTTTTAATTGTACGGATGCAGTGATGGAATCTTCGCTCGTCAGAGAATCGGAAGAAAGGCTCACATCAGAATAAGAGAACTCTGCATAGCTTAATCCGTATCCAAACGGGAAGAGCGGTGTGTTTGGCGTATCGGTGTATTTGGAGACAAAACGCTGTGGATCTGTTCCGGTCAGCGGACGCCCGGTAGAAAAATGGTTGTAGTAAATCGGAATCTGTCCCATATTCCGCGGAAATGTCATCGGAAGCTTTCCGGATGGATTTTTTGTACCGGTCAGAAGATCAAGGATCGCATGACCGCCCTCAGTACCCGGAAGCCATGCTTGGAGAATTGCAGCGGCATTACGGGAGAGCTCGTCAAGAAGCAGCGGGTGTCCGTTAAAGAGCACAACGGCGACATTTGGATTGACTGTCTTTACTGCGCAAAACAGCTCCATCTGATTCTCCGGAAGGGAAAGCTCAGTGCGTGAGGTCGCTTCGCCGGTCTGGAGGTAATGCTCTCCAAGACACAGAATGACGACATCAGCAGCCTTAGCGGCCGCGACTGCATCTGCCAGTGCCTTTTCCGGATCCGCAAACACGTCGGCATAAAATTCTTCGGCGCGATTTGGCTCTGCAAAGCCGGCAAAGACGTGGTCACGCGGAAGAAGCGTCGTGCCGTGGCAAAAGGTGAGGTCAGAGTCCGGGAGCAGTTCCTTAGCGGCCTGTCGGATCGTGACGGAGTCCTCTGGATGTCCGGTGACGGCCCAGCTGCTGCAAATCTCGTAATTGTCGATGTACGGCCCGATAAAAGCTACTTTCTGGGATGGGCGGATCGGCAGCACTTTGTCGTTTTTGAGCAGTACGCAGGAAGCGGCAGCTGCCTCGCGGGCCAGCGCGCGATGTTCCGGACAGAGGATATAGCGGGCTTCTTTTTCCGGGTCGGCATCCTTATGCGGATGCTCAAAGAGACCGAGCTGATTTTTCAGCTGCAGGATGCGCAGGACACTCTCGTCGATCAGTGACTCCGGAATCGTGCCTTCTTTTACGAGCTTTGCAAGCTCCCCGGCATAGCAGCCGGTCATCATATCGATGTCGACACCGGCGAGCAGTGCTCCCTGATCCCGGCATTCACGAATATCGACAAGGATGTTACCAACATGCTGGCACAGAGCGTTCAGAACTACGTGAAGGAAGGCAAAGTCATCAACGTACCGTACTCCTACCCGGGAGATCACTGGCAGACCGTTGGTGCTTACATGCAGAAGTACTTCGCAGGTGAGACCGACCGCGCTACCTTCGCAACGGAGATTCAGGATTACTGGACCGGACTTGCAAAATAATTCCGAACTGATTCAATGGACATACAGAGCTTGAACGGCTGATGATAGCTGCTGTCGGCGGTGACGGCAGCTATTCTTCGATTAAGAGAGGGAATTATGAATAAAAAAAATGAGTCTTTAAAAAATACGGGACTGTTTCTGGCCTTTGCAGGACCGGCAGTCTTTGCCTTCATGGCAGTAGTTATTATCCCGTTTTTATACGGATTTTATCTGACCTTTACGAGCTGGGACGGCCTTTCCAAGTCAAAGCCGTTTGTAGGACTTGCGAATTACGCTGAGCTATTTAAGGATACCGGCTTCTGGCAGGCACTCGGACTGACATTGATCTATGTGGTTGTGTCCGTGGTTCTGGTCAATGTCGTAGCATTTCTTCTGGCACTGCTGGTTACCGGAAAGCTCCGTGGCAAAAAGTTCTTCCGTGCAGGCTTCTTCGTTCCGAACCTGATCGGAGGAATCGTACTTGGCTACATCTGGCAGTTCATTTTCAAGACCATTCTGGTTTATATCGGTAAGAACGCAGGCATCGGATTTTTATCCAAGTCCTGGCTGTCCTCCCCGGTACCCGCATTTATCGCACTGATCATCGTAACGGTATGGCAGCTGTCCGGTTACATGATGCTGATCTACATCGCAGGACTGACAAGTGTATCTGCCGACCTGCGCGAGGCTGCCAAGATCGACGGATGTACGGAGAGCCAGGTGACAAGAAACATTGTCATCCCGCTGATGCGTTCCTCCTTTACGATCTGTCTGTTCCTGACAATTACCCGCTGCTTCATGGTTTACGATCTGAACCTTGCCCTGACTGAGGGCGGCCCGTTCGGTTCTACCGTTATGGCGGCAATGTACGTATACAACAAGGCATTTGTGACAAAGTCCTACGGACCGGGTCAGACCGAGGCGGTCATTCTGTTCCTGTTTACGGCGATTATTGCAGTTTCTCAGGCTGTTATGAATAAGCGGAAGGAGGTAGAAGCGTAATGGATGAGGGAAGAAGTGTAGAATCCAGCAAAATAAGACCGATTATCCGTACGGTGGTTGCGGTATTGCTGTTCCTGTTTTATATGTTTCCGTTTTTCATGATCGTGCTGAACTCCTTTAAGGATAAGCGTGATATTACAAAGCTGCCGCTCAGCTTCGGCGGCAAGAAGGGATTCACGATTGACAACTACATCACAGCTTTCCAGAGACTGGATTTCTTGAATGTATTTAAGAACTCCTTTCTAGTAACAGGTATCAGTGTCCTTCTGATCATTCTGTTTTCTTCCATGTGCGCTTACATCTTTGTAAGAAAAGACTGGAAGATCAATAAACTCCTGTTCCTTTTGATGATGTTTTCGATGGTCATTCCGTTCCAGGTAGTCATGATCCCGCTGATCTCCATTTACGGCGGCATGTTCCATCTGCTGAATCACAGATATACGCTGATTTTCATGCATCTGGGCTTTTCTGTCTCAATGGCGGTATTCATGTATCATGGCTTTATCAAGGAAAATGTTCCTCTGGCACTGGAGGAGGCGGCGCACATTGATGGTGCAGGCCCGTTCCGGACATATTTCTCCATCGTATTTCCACTGCTGAAGGCGCCGACGGCGACACTGGTCATCCTGTATGTCCTGTCTTTGTGGAACGATTACCTGCTGCCGAGCCTGATACTGACCGACAAGAAGGTATATACCCTTCCGGTAGCGATGTCGCTGTTCCAGGGTACTTATTCAAATCAGATGGATCTGCTTCTGGCAGGCCTTGTGATGTCGATTATTCCGATTATTATCTTATATGTCGTGCTGCAGAAGTATATTATTGCAGGTGTTGTTGCAGGAGCAGTAAAATCCTGATGAATGTATAAGCAAGAAAAAGGGCAATGCAGCAATTTAGTAAAAATGCATTGCCCTTTTCTGCATACAGCAAAGCTGTTTATTTGGCAGAGATAATACGAAGATGCAAGGAGAAAAACGCATGAATCAGCGGGTTTTAATTGAAAAAAATTATCTTCGGATACCGATCAGAAAAGATGCAGTCGAAAAAAATGTGTGGCTTTACCAGGAACTGACCGCAGTGCTGCAGTTCCAGGCGGGCCTTTTTGTGGATTATGGATCCGGGGCACCGGATTTTTATGCGGAGCTTCCGGTAGAACGATGGAAGGGTTCGGTACTGACGCTTGTGCATGAGGAGGACCGGCCGGTTCCGTTTCTGCAGTCGGATGAGCTCCTGCCAAATACAGAGCCATTTCAGCCATGGATTCATTTTGCACCGAAAAGCGGATGGATGAATGATGTCTGCGGAGCGTGCTGGTATCAGGGAAGCTATCATCTGTATTTTCAGCACAATCCGTTTGGTGTTCAGTGGAACAATATGAGCTGGGGGCATGCAGTGAGCAGCGATCTGCTGCACTGGCAGCAGCTGGAGGAGGCACTGCTCCCGGAGGCAGACGGACCGGCTTTTACCGGAAGTGCCATTTTGCATGAGGGTGAGCTCCCGGAAGTGCCGGAGGATGCACTGGTGGTCTATTATACCTGTGCCGGAAATCGCAGCGTATGGAGCCGCGGGAAGAAGATGTGTCAGAAAATCGCGTGGAGCGAGGATGGAACACATTTTCAGACACTGGGTGAGATACTGCCAAATCAGATTTTTGAAAACCGGGATCCAAAGGTATACAGGTTTGGACAAAAGCACTGGTTTATGGTATTATTTCTCGATGGGCATGAATTCGGAATTTTTGTCTCGGATAATATGAAGGACTGGAGGCAGACGCAGAGTCTGGTGATTCCGGAGGCATGGGAATGTCCGGATCTTGTCCGGCTGAGAGTACAAAGTACCGGTGAAGAAAAATGGCTGTTCTGGACACCGGACGGATTTTACCTGGTGGGAGAATTTGACGGCATGCAGTTCACCGCGACACAGCCGGGAAGAAGATTTTACGGAAGCGAGAAGGTCTATGCGGCACAGACGGTCACCAATCTGGATGGACGTGTCCTCCAGATTCCGTTTTTGCGCGGACATACGCAGCCGTATTACAATCATCGCGGCCTGATGGGCGCTCCGAGAGAAATGCAGCTTCAAAAAGACGGCGGTGAATATGTCTTATCCGAACCGCTGTGCCGGGAGCTGCAGCAGCAGAAGATTCCGTTGTGGCGGCGGACGGTTCAGAAGGAACCGATGGAATTTTGCTGGGAAGAGGACGGGGCGATGCTGCTGCAGCTGACTTTTTCCGAGGATACGTCTTTCGCACTGTGGATCTGCGGCGAACGGATTGAATGGGATGCCGAAAAGAAAAAGCTGGCATTTACCTTTATGAACCGTCTTGACATCCTGGAAATCAGAAATATGACGATTCTGGCAGACCGTGGTGTGCTGGAGATCGCAGTTAATGAAGATACAGCCTGCTATTATGTCCCGGGAAACGGGGAACTTGTGAAAAGTATTGAACTTTCCGGTGAGATGGAAGCAGAGCTGTTCCTGATTCGGTAAGAACCTTGCCCACATCTGTGTGAAGGCAGAGTAAGCATTTCCTGATTCAGATGTGCGCAGTGCTGAGCAGTTGGCAGGGAGGATGCTCCCGCTTTGCCAACGGGGATAGAATGGAGATTACTATGTTAGATAAAGCTTTAATTACAAGAGCAGATGATTTTGGGTCCAGCCATTCGGCGAACCAGGCGATTTATGAAGTGTCGAAAAAAGGAATTGTAAAAAATGTATCCGTGATGGCATGTGCACCATATCTGGAGGAGGCAGCGGAAATGCTTGCATCCAGTAAGGATGTCACGTTTGGTATGCACAGTGTGATTAACGCAGAATGGGATCGGGTCGTATGGGGACCGGTAGCGCCGAAGGAGAAAGTGAAAAGTCTGATCGATCACCGGGGCGTTTTTTACCAGGACGTGTTGGAGCTGGCAGCGGCAAAGCCGGATCTGGATGAGATTATTACCGAATACAAGTATCAGCTGGAGCGGCTGCGCAAGGTGGGTTTCCCGATTGCGTATATTGATTCTCATATGATGCCGGAGGGAGACATTCCGGGACTGGCAGAAAAATTTGACCGGTGGGTGGAGGAAGAGGGGCTGATCAACCACCGCTATTACAACCGGATGCTTCCGGATAGCGATAAGTTTTCTCATGACCGGACGCTGTTCGAAAAAGAGATCCGAAAGCTGGAGGGCCAGTACAAGCTGGTGCTGCATCCGGCAAAGACCTCAGATGAGATGAAGATGACCGGAAATCACAATTATTCCGGGGAATTTATTGCGTGGGAACGGGAGGATGACTATGAGTTTTATAATGATCCGACGGTTCTTAGCTTTTTACAGGAGCAGGGGGTAAAGCTTTTGAGCTACAAGGATGCAGAGCCTGCAAAAGAGCCATATAATTTCAGCTTGTGGAGAAAATAGCGTGAGGAACGTTTATGGATATTACAGTGAGTGAGAAGTATCTCTGGTTTCCGGTGGATATGTCCGGAGAAATGGTCTGGGTGTCGGTATATGACGGGGATCAGAAAATCCAGGAGATGAAAGTTTCCCTCGGAAAAGAGCATATTGATTTTTACGGGGTATGGAAGGCGACGGAGTATCTTGGAAAAGAGCTTCGGATTGTCAGTGAAAAGGGCGAGGAGTATCTGGATGGCGTTGATATCCGCCAGGAGAAGACGCGTCCGCAGAATGATTATCCGTACCGCCCGCGGTTGCATTACACACCGGCATACGGCTGGGTGAACGATCCGAACGGACTGGTATATGTGGATGGCGTTTATCATATGTTCCATCAGTATAATCCGTATTCGACGGAATGGCAGAATATGTCCTGGGGACATGCCACCAGTACGGACCTTATGCACTGGGAAGAGCAGGAGGTGGCAAGCACGCCGGATGAGTACGGCACGATGTATTCGGGCTGTGCGATGGTTGATGAAAAAAATACAGCCGGTTACGGAAAGGATGCACTGCTGTTTTTCTATACAGCGGCAGGAGGGATGAACGAGTGGTCGAAGGAAGCAGGCAATCTCTTCACACAGAAGCTGATGTGGTCAACGGACGGAGCGAAAACCATTCATAAGCGTGACGAAGAGCTGGTTCCGTGGATTGTCGGGGAAAACCGCGACCCGAAGGTATTTTGGCATGCGGAATCAAACGCCTATGTGATGATTATGTACCTGGAGGAAAATGATTTTCTGATCCTGCGCTCTGCCGATTTACTTCACTGGGAGCAGACGCAGAAGATGATGGTACCAGGGATGTGGGAATGTCCGCTTCTGATCGAGGTTCCGGTAGAGGGGACAGATAAGAAGGAATGGGTATTCTGGTCTGCGGACGGTTATTATCAGATCGGCAGCTTTGACGGCTATACCTTCCAGACGAAGACGGAGCGGAAGATGGCCTATTTCAGCAGACGGGCCTATGCCGCACAGAATTTTGTAAATGTTGGAGAGAGAGTATTACTCGTTCCGTGGGTGCGGCTGGATAATGCAAACGGCTGGTATCGCGGCGCAATGGGAATTCCGCAGGAAATCTGCCTGAAGGACGGAGCGGACGGATTGCAGCTGGCATTTTCCATGGCAGAGGAGCTGCATGCTCTGCGCGGCAGCTGGGAGGTGCTTCCGCAAAATGAGACCATTTTCATTGCAGGAGAAGCAAGGGAGGTTGTGCTTAGCTGGAATGTCGGAATGACAGGAACGGAGCTTCTTGAGATCGGAGAGACGACGATCCGGGTAGATTTTACACATGGAGAGCTCTGGGTGGACACCGATCGGAAGCATGAGCTGGATGGAGAGCTGCGCGGTGTGTTTGATCCAGCGAAGCCGCTTGATATGACAGTTGTGATCGACCAGGAGATGCTGGATATCCTGGCGGACGGCGGACGGCTTTGCGGCACCATTGAGACCGAGGAAAATGTACTTGGAAAAACGCTTAAGCTGCGCGGAGATGCGGCTCCAGGAGCTGCAAAGTGGTGCGTATTGAAATAAAGGCGCCAAAGAACAAATAGTTGAACAGATAAAAAATTCGAATACCGGAAAAGAAGTGAGGACATACAGGGATGGCAACAATCAAAGATGTGGCGATGGATGCAGGTGTATCGGTAGGAACGGTATCCAATGTCATTAATGGCGGAAATGTAAGTGAAGAGCGGAGGCAGCGGGTCGAGCAGTCGATTCAGAAGCTTGGCTATCAGGTGAATGGGATTGCCCGGAAGATGCGTACACAGCGCACCGACTATGTCGTCGTCATTTTGCCTGATATTACCAATCCGTTTTACAGCCTGCTGCTGCAGGGGCTTGAGCATGCACTTTCTGCCTATGATAAACAGCCACTGCTGTGTATTTCAGACGGCGAGAAAGAGAAAGAGATCAAATATATCGAAATGGCCAGAACCAACAAGGTCGACGGTATCATTGGTGTTACGTTCAGTGATGTGGAGGAATATCTGGATGATACACTGGCATTTGTGTCGATTGAGCGTCGTTTTTCAAAAAATATCCCGTGTGTATCCGGAGATAATTATCTGGGCGGACGTATGGCAGCAGAGAATCTGGTTCGGCGAGGTGCGACGAATCTGTTGCTTGTGCAGACCATTATGTCAGTGGACAATGAGGTGCGAAAGCGCAGACTTGGCTTTGAAGGGTATTGTGAAGAAAACGAGATTCCATATGCAAGCATTACGTTTTCCGAGAAGCAGGTACCGTCCGTGTACTCATCCTTTTCTGCACGCAGCCTGATCGGAAGTGTATTGCAGGCACATATGAATAATCAGATGACGGAAAATGGAAGGCCGAACGGAATTTTTGCAGGTACAGATCATCTGGCGATCGTCATTCAGGAGGAGCTGGAGCAGATGGGCCTGCGTGTCCCGGAGGATGTGCAGGTGATTGGTTATGACGGGCTGCGCTGGATGAATACCGGACAGCCATTTGTGTCGAGTATTTATCAGGATACCGGGATAATCGCAAAGACAAGTGTTGATTGTCTGATGCGGCTTCTGAATGGAGAAGCGGTGGAGGATATTGTGGATCTGCCGATTGTCTTTCAGGACGGCGGGACGACGCTTCCACTGCCAGAGACTGATATAAAGGAGAAACAGGGCATCATGCTTCCGATTCTGGAGGGAGAGGATAGAAGATGAAAAGAACGAGAAAAAAGACAACAAAGCAGGAGACATTACAGCAGCCGACCGTGGCGATCACGATGACAGCTGAGGATAAGGCGGCAGCTGAGAAGGTGGCTGCACTGCGCGAGGCAGAGGCAGCCCAAAAAGCACGCGAGGATGCAATCGAAGCGACGTACCGGAAGCGGTTTGACCGGCACTTTGAGGAGCTGCGCTGGCTGTATATGGAGCTTTATGGCAACAGCTCCATGTTTGCAGAGCTGTGCGACAATATGAAACGCTTCTACATGGAGCGAAATACCGATCTGCGTGCATCTGATGCGAGCAGAGAGAAACGCCCGGACTGGTACAAGCAGAATGACATGATGGGCATGATGTTCTACATCGACAATTTTGCAGGCAATATGAAGGGCGTGCAGAAGAAGCTGGATTATATAGAACAGTGTGGCGTCAACTACATTCATCTGATGCCGTTTCTGGATACTCCGGAGGGGCGCTCCGATGGTGGCTATGCAGTATCAGACTTCCGCAAGGTACAGGAAAAGCTTGGCACAATGGAGGATCTGGAGCATCTGACCGCAGCTTGCCATGAGAAGGACATTAATGTCTGCATGGATTTTGTCATGAATCACACCTCAGAGGATCACGAGTGGGCGAAGCGTGCGCGTCAGGGAGATGGCGAGTATATGGGCCGTTATTTCTTCTTTGACAACTGGGATATTCCGGCAAAATATGAACAGACGGTTCCTCAGGTATTTCCGACGACAGCACCGGGCAACTTTACCTGGCTTCCGGATGCCGGACATTTTGTCATGACCTCCTTCTATCCGTATCAGTGGGATCTGAACTACCGCAATCCGCGCGTGTTCAATGAGATGATGTACAATTTCCTCTTCCTTGCAAATAAGGGAATCGACATTGTCCGGATCGATGCGGTGCCATATATATGGAAGGAACTCGGTACGACCTGCCGGAATCTTCAGCAGGTGCATACGATTGTGCGCATGATGCGTATGATCGGTGAGATCGTCTGCCCGGGTATTCTGCTGCTCGGTGAGGTAGTCATGGAGCCGGAGAAGGTCGTTCCGTATTTCGGCACAGTCGAGAAGCCGGAATGCCACATGCTCTACAATGTGACGACGATGGCTACGACCTGGCATACCGTAGCGACACGTGATGTGAGCCTTTTAAAGAAGCAGCTGGATATCGTGGACAGTCTGCCAAAGGATTATGTATTTCTGAATTACCTGCGTTGCCACGATGATATCGGCTGGGGACTGGATTATGCGACACTGGAGCAGGAGGGCATGATGGAGCGCTCCCACAAGCAGTATCTGAATGACTATTTCCAGGGCTATGCAGGAAACAGCACGAGCCGAGGTGAGCTGTACAATGCCGATCCGGTGACCGGAGATGCGCGGTTCTGCGGAACGACCGCTTCCATGTGTGGAATCGAAAAAGCCGGTTTTGAGCAGGATCCGGCCGCGATGGATCTGGCAATCCGCAAGGATCTGATGCTGCATGCGTATATGTTTATGCAGTCCGGTATTCCGGTACTCTACAGCGGAGACGAGATCGCACAGGTCAACGATTATACCTACAAGGATGATCCGAACAAGGTGGCAGATTCCCGTTACATTCACCGTGGCGTGATGCACTGGGATCTGGCAGAAAAGAGAAACGATCTGTCTACCGTAGAAGGGAAAATGTTCCTTGGCCTGCAAAAGCTGGAGCAGATCCGCAAGGAAGAGAAGGCGTTTGTCTCCTATGCAGATACATGGACAGTCGAGACGTGGGAAAAGGGTGTACTCTGTATCGGAAGATTTTATGACGGAGAGAAAATTTACGGTCTGTTTAATTTCAGTGAGTATGACAAGACGGCATGGATCAATGGAAATGACGGTCTGTATGTCGACCTGATCTCTGGACAGAAGATGAAGGCATGCGGGGTTAATATTCCGGCGTTTGGTTACTATTATCTGAAAAAGCTGTAAAAAAGTAAATTGTAGGAGGAAAAAGAAATGAATGGATTTGGTGGTATTTCAGATCTGACGACAGCAAAAAGAGGCAGAAGCCGTTCTGTCAATGCAGAAAATCCGACAGGCGAAAAAGGAAAGGGCGGGATGGCACCCAGCAATCTGGGACCTTCCAGAAAAGGTTCTCCGTGTCTGCGAAACCTTGCTTCCGGAAGCGTGACAACGCTGGCAGATATCAAAGGGCCGGGCGTGATCAATCATATCTGGATCACGGTAGCAGATCAGACGGAAAAGGACTATTATGTTCTGCGCGATCTGGTGCTGCGGATGTACTGGGATGATGAGGAGACACCTTCTGTGGAGAGCCCGCTCGGGGACTTCTTCTGCTGCGGCTTTGCCAGGGACTGTATCGTCAATTCCCTTCCGATCTGCGTGGTTCCGGCGAGAGGTTTTAACTGCTATTTTCAGATGCCGTTCGGAAAGCGGGCAAGGATCACACTGGAAAATCAGCACGAGACAGAGCTGGAGTGCTTCTTTTATCAGGTTGATTATCTGGAGCTGGATGAGCAGCCGGAGGATACCTTATACTTCCATGCACAGTGGCGCAGGGAGAAGCTGACGCAGCTGCAGAAGGATTATACGATTCTGGATGGCGTGAAGGGACGCGGACATTATGTCGGCACGTATATTGCCCATACATCACTGGAGCGTTACTGGTATGGCGAAGGTGAGATGAAGTTCTATATTGACGGAGATGAGGAATATCCGACGATCTGTGGAACCGGGATGGAGGACTATTTCGGCGGCTCCTGGAGCTTTGCAAAGCAGGTGGACGGGAAGACGGTGGAGCAGAATTACAATACGCCGTTCCTCGGATATCCGTATTATTCCACACACGATGAGCGGGCCTGGAGTGCGTATCATAATGATGATACACTTCCGCAGCGTGGCTTTTATCGCTGGCATATTCTGGATCCGATTCTGTTTGAGGAGGATCTGCGCGTGACGCTTCAGCAGATCGGAGGCTGCCATAAGGGAAATTTTGAACGGCAGGACGATGTGGCAAGCGTGGCTTACTGGTATCAGAGCGAGCCACATCAGGCGTTTGCTCCGCTTTTGAAAAAGGAAGAGCGCTGGCCGAGATGAGTATGGAAGCACATTTTCTTCATTTTGGTTTGACAAAATAGTGCGTTTCCGCTAAGATAGCAGGTATGTAACCTGACTTCCGTCGTTTCTCTCAAAACCTAGTACTCAGTTATCAATTAGCATGGTGAACTCAAAGATATTTTCGATCTCTTTTTCTGTCAGATACAGTGCATCGAGATTGGTTAAGCCGATAAGGTTTTTGATTTTTTCATTAACACTTTGGTTCTGAGAAATATTGATATAGCTTCCGTCGCCTTTGTCAATAACCCTGAAGTCACGCATAAAATTTACAAGATCATAGGAATTGATTTTATTTTTGAAACATTTGATTTCCAGAATCTTTAAAAGAAACAAACTAAGGTAGCAGATTAAAAAATGCCCATAGATTGTTTCTTTTTTTTGCACATAAACAGGCCGGGCATCCAGATAAGATTTGGTTATACGGAAGGACTCTTCTATTTTCCAGAGGTTGTGATACGTGTGGTATACCTGTGAGGGTTCCATATCTAATTCAGATGTTACCAGGAGATTATACCCTGCGTATTTCAGATCCTCGTCAATCTTTGCCTGGTTGATTTCAATTACCGGTTTTTTACTTTTTCCATCTTTATCTGTATTTGTGATCTGTATGTATTTAACGGAATCTCCCAGATCCTCCCGTGCCATTTTTTTATAAGTGGTATAGTTGGTAGCTTTGTCAACCATTTTCATGATTTCAGCTTTTTGCTTCTGGGCAAGGGAAGGGTTATAGGAAACGATGCGTTTTTCTTTTACACGGAAAGAGATTACTTTTTCTTCACCGGTTTCGGGATTCAATTCCTTGAATTTATAAGAAAAAGTATCTACACAGGATTTTAAGCGGAATAGAAGTTTCCCGTTTTTATCCCGGTAATCCGTATAGACATTGGCATCATTTTCAAGAAGCAGCCATTGTTTTTCTTTTTCACTCAGTCCTTTTCCATGGACAGATTTTGAAAAAATGTATCCGTCCCTGGCTTCTATGACAGCAGCATAAATGTTCCTTGCACAGTTTAACCCTTTATCTGCAACCTGTACGGTTTTCCCGGTAACTTTATAACGCTCCTTCATTTCCTGTATGATTTTTCGGATGTACGGTTTCTCTGACTCATTTCCGGGATACATCTGCATGGCAAGCGGAACCAGGTCTGCATCCAGAAGCAGTGCCTGGCCAATGATCGGTTCATGCCTGTTTTCTTTGGAAGGCCCCTTTTGTTTATCTTCCTTTGGGAGGTCAATTTCAAAATAATAGTTAGTGCAGTCAAAAAAAACACTGCTGAAATCCCGCCTGTAATGCTCTTCATAGCAGTGGTTGAACAGTTCAATATATTTTTTATAGGATTCCCCGATGAAAGCACAGCCATCATAAACCTGATCCTCGGAAATAGGAACGCTATGGTAAAGACGCGGGAAGACCGTAGATACTGTTTTGGATTTTGAACAGGGATAAAGGATCCGTGCATAGATCAGCTGTGCAATCATATCATAAAGGTTAAACTGGAACCGTTTTTGTAACGCAAGGATATCGACGGTCTCTTTTACGTTCAGTTCTGAAAGAAGAGAATCGACAAGGAAGTAACCAATGTTTTTTTCAAGCTGTGTGGCAAAGACCCGGGGACGGGTTTCATCGGCAACCGAGGCCGCGTGTTCCCTGTTTTTTTCCGCCACGTATTTTTGGTAATAAGAAACAGGGTCTGGGATCTCATCGGAGATAAGCTCTGAGACGTAACCAAAGCTTTCAATATTTCTTGAACGGGGCTGCTTTTTTTCTTTATCCCAGAAACTTTCATACATCTGGAGATAGAGCCCTTTTTTCTTTTTATCCTGCCGTAAATAGTATGCCATATGCCCCTCCTGATAGAGTACTATGTAGTACTATTATTATACAACATACCGAAAAAAATTTTCAATAAAAAAATGCCCTGTAAGGACATTAAATTTTCCAGTAAAATCAAGCCTTTTAAGATATTTGAGCAATCTGAAATGCATTGGAAGAATTGAAAACGTCGGAACTTTCATAGTACTACGACGGAAGACGGGATTTTACCATGTTTTGTACTTAAAATGTACTCGTAACATGAACTTATTTTGTACTTATCAAATGGAGAGGAAGCCATATGGAAAAAGATAAACACCTTGGTCTTCGGATTGATTCTGAGACGCACGGAAAACTGAAAAGTCTTGCTGAATTTGAGGGGCGTTCTATCAATGGAGAAGTGCTGTATCTGATTCGTCAGGCAATTGCTCAACATGAGAAAAATCATGGCACATTAAATAAATAGGAAGATCATACATCGGGCTGGTGAGTTCCGGTGTATTTTTATGCCAATTTAAAAAGTATCAAATGATGATACTTTTAGAGGAATCAGTGATACTTTACGGTAGGTATTTGAGATACCCTTGATACTTTGGACTGTTATACTGATTATGCTGGAAATAAAAGAATAGCAGGAAAACTTCATATGATTATTAGAAAAGCTCTTTCGGGTTAGCACCCCGGAGGGGCTTTTTTTGTTGCCCTGAAATTTTGATTTCCGGCCAATAAGCCACAGGTCTGCCTGATCTGGTGGCCTGAAAGGAAATCAGTACGCATGATCAGAGACATCAGAAGGAGTCGGTCTCCTCCGCTCCTGAATTTGGAACACGAAACAGATTTCAAATTCAGGAGGAACGGACGATGTATGTAGAGCATCCATATAAATTCAATGACAAATTTTATGCAAAAGTTGATGGAAAATTTTATGAAATAACCAGAGAGGTAGCCAAGGCAATGCTTTCCGCTTACCGTAATGAGATTTACAGAAGTAAAAAGTGGCAGCCAGAAGATCCGGAAACCATGACAAGAAAAACAAAGTGGACGGAGCTGTTAGATTGTGTTTTCAGTGAGAATACAGATGGAATTGGAGTGCAGGACTTACCAGATGAGGGACAGCGGAGCGTAGAAGATCTGGTAATTCTGCAGGCTGAATCAGCAGAACTGCATCAGAATATCGCAAAGCTGTCAGAACATGAGCAGTTTATTATCAAATCCATCTACTTTGAGGGCATGAAGCAGGTAGAACTGGCAAAAATACTGGGAATTTCAAAGGTTCGGATGTCTCAGAAGGTCAGCGCAATCTTAAAGAAAATGCGGAAAATGTATGAAATGGGTTAAAGAGTGGGAACGGCACTCTTAACTTTTTCACGAGTTTTGTATTTAGAAATAAAATCAAAACAGATAGAAAGAGAGTGAAAATATGGCAGAAAAAAGATGTTATACGGTGAAAGATTTACAGGAAATGCTGGATGTCAGTAGATCAACGGTCTATAAGCTGTTGAGACAACATGAGTTCCGCTGGATTCAGTTAGAAGGCGGTGGATACCGCATTTCCAAGAAGAGTTTTGACGAGTGGCTGGATAAAGGAAATGCTTCTGTGACATCCTAAATTTTTTGCGAATTGTGAGATATGATTTAAGAAAAATAAATGGAAGGAGAGTGAAACAAGGCAGTGATACAAAGAGTTGGATCGCCGGCAAAACCCCGAAAGTGGATGAGTGTCCACGAGATGGGGGATATGCTGGGATTAAAGAAGACGGATCGTTACTGGCTGGTTCATAAAAACTATTTTCGGACAGAAACATTGCTTGGAAAGATGAGGGTTGAAATAGCCAGTTTTGAAAAGTGGTATGCCAATCAAGACTGGTATCACAAAGTCAATGGAGAAGCACCGGGAAAGGAGTTGAGGCTCAGATCTTATTCCCCAAAAGAAATACAGGAAATGCTGGGGACGGACAACGCAACGGTATATGAGATATTGAAGAAAAACAATATTGAGACAGTTACCGTGAATGAAAGAATGCGAGTGCCGACGGATGCCTTCTGGGACTGGTATTACAGCCAGTCCAGATACCGTACACAGGAAGATCGTAAGAAAGATGCAGCTGCAGAGGCAGCCAGTCTCAGTATGCCGGAAATGGCCCGGCTGCTTGACGTTCCAAGAAGTACCGTATATGGAATCCTGAGCAGTAAAAAATATGCCCCATTGCTGGACGTTATTGTAATTGCCGGACGGAGAAGGGTGACAAAGGAGAGCTTTGAGCGATTCTTGCAGGCACAGGATACCTATGAGCTGTTTAATTTTGAATATGAAGAATTGGAGTTGAAAGAAAAACGGGAATATGAGAATTATAAGCGAAGATGCCTTGCAGAAGCAGATCACAGCCAGGAGAAAAAATGTCTGGAGTATCTGACAGTGCCGGAAGCGGCAGAACTGGCAGGAGTGGAGCCTGCAACCATAGCTTATTGGTACACCACAGGAAAAATCTCGGTCAGAAAAACAGGAAAGATTATTCGTATTCCAAGAGAAGCATTTGAACAGTGGTTATTGAAGCGGAAGGAAAAGGGGGTGGTATAGCATGGCTTCGATACAGAAGAAAAATAACAAATATTGTGTCGTATATTACTGTAAAGATACAGAGGGAAAACGGAAACAGAAATGGGAAACGTATGATACGAAGAACGAAGCTAAAATAAGAAAAGCAGAAATCGAACTGAAAGAGAAAAAAGGCGGTATTATCGTATCGAACTGTAAGACGTTGGAGGATCTGATAAATGAGTATGTAGAACTGTATGGAAAAGACAGGTGGGCATTGTCTACCTATGACGGGAATATGTCATTGCTGAAGAATTATATATTGCCTATCATTGGGAAAACTCCACTGACGGATATCAATACCAGATTTCTGGAGATTTACTATAAGACTCTGACAAAGACGCCATCCGTTCCAGACTTGAACGGAAATGTCAGAAGCGAGTTCGTATCTACCAGTGTAATCCGTGATGTACATAAGCTGCTGAAGAGTTGTTTTAATCAGGCTGTGAAGTGGGATATCATGGAGAAGAATCCAGCATTTAAAGCGACGGTACCAAAGCATAAATCAGAGAAACGGGTAATATGGGATGCAGAGACCTTTGCATATGCTCTGGATGTGTGTGAAAATGAGTGCCTGAAATTGTGTATGAACCTTGCCTTTGCCGGTTCTCTTCGAATAGGAGAACTACTGGGGCTTACCTGGGACTGCGTAGATATATCAGAAGAAGCGATCAAAGAAAACCGGGCGTATCTTTATGTAAATAAGGAAGTACAGAGAGTCAGCAAAAAAGCGTTAGAGGAATTAGACCAGAAAGATGTGATCGTCATATTTCCAGAGGAGCGGAAAACGAATAAGACGGTACGCATTATGAAAACACCAAAAACAGAAAGCAGCGTGCGGAAAGTGTTTTTACCCAGGAGCGTAGCTGAAGAACTGATTGCATGGAAAGCACAGCAGGAGGAGATAAAGGATATTTTGCAGGAAGAATACCAGGACTATGGCCTTATCCTTGCTACTGAATATGGACTTCCAAGGGGCGGTGCGTATATCAGAGATTCCCTGAATAAGCTGATCAAACAACATGATTTACCACAGATTGTGTTTCACAGTTTCCGGCATATGAGTGTTACCTATAAGCTTAAGCTGAACGGCGGTGATATAAAGGCGGTACAGGGAGATTCTGGTCATGCACAGGCAGATATGGTTACAGAAGTATATTCGCATATTATAGATGAAGACAGACGGCGCAATGCGACACTGTTGGAAGATTCCTTTTATAACAGGAAGAATCTGAATCCGCAGATCCATGATACAGAAAAGAGGACGATGATGGAAGTTCCAGAAGGAGTGGACGCAGAGTTACTTGCAAAAGTTCTCAGCAATCCGGAAATGGCTGTGTTGCTGACATCATTAGCAAAATCAATGCAAGGGGAACATAATTAGGATAAAAGCAGACCGGTGGAGAGCAAAATCTCTGCCGGTTTTATTTATGAGATCAAATCAGAGCATGTGAGAAAAAAGAGGTAAAATAGTGGTCAAAGCATCTTGCGTAAATGGCGGTATCTGATGTATAATTTAGAAGAAATCTGACAAAGAAAATAGTGTATCACACATTTCATTTCCCGCTTTTAAATGGGCAGGATAGTTGGATTTTATGATTTGAAAAATTATAGATGGAGTTGGCGCTTTATATTAGAAGCGTACAATCATTTTCTCAGAAAATGTAAAAATCCGGAATAATTTTCAATGATCTTATATGAACAGAAATAGTCCGGGAAGGCGCTTTTTTACTGGACTTATAAATGAATAGGTTGTCTCTGTTGGACTAGTCTGAACCTGCATAAAAGTTGCTCCTAAGCGAGGGGTCGGAGGTTCAAATCCTCTTGGCGACGGGCTTCAAAGCGTTCGAAAATGTTAGCTGGATTAGCTGACAACGAACGCTTTTCTTATTTTCTAATCACGTTCGTGACATGAAATTCCATTCAAAATGATCCATTTCCAGCTAACACAATCCGATTTTTGTTAGCTGACAGCTAATCAAAATCACCAGTTTGCAAACATGGTTTTTAGGAAGTCTAGCTAACATTTGGGTTCCGCTCTGTTGTCACCCCGTATTTGGGGATGTAAATCAGAGAAAAGGCGGGAAAAGAAACAATCTCTCCCAAACCTGCAAACATAAATTAGCTGAAACAGTATACAATTCTATTAGCTATAGCTAATAGGTTGACGGGAGGCCAAATGGCAATACCGTTAAACATGGGTGGATCTTGCTCTTATTTGTATCCCTCTATATAACGAAACGCTCAGAGACTGTTTTACAGTGGGGGAAAAGAAAAAATATCAAAAAATTGATGATAATGGTGAGCTTGTGATAGAATGGAAAAAAGAGAAAAGCATAAAGTATGTAGTTGTGGAGAATATTTGTTATGATTAGAAAATTACTGAACGGAGATATCGATAGAGTTGCTGACATATGGTTAAAGACAAATCTGAAAACACATTATTTTATTTCCAATCAATACTGGAAAAGTAATTATGAATTAGTGAAAGAAATGATGTTACAATCCGAAGTCTATGTGTATGAAGATGATAAAATGATTCAAGGATTTGTAGGATTAAATGATGAATATATCGAAGGTATTTTTGTCTCTGATGAAATGCAGTCGTGCGGCATCGGTAAGCTTTTATTGGATTATATTAAGGATAAAAAAGTTAGATTACAATTAAATGTATACCAGAAGAATGCCAGAGCAATTTCTTTTTACCAAAGAGAAGGGTTCATTATTCAATGTGAAGGTTTGGATGAAGCTACTGGTGAAAAAGAATACACCATGCTATGGAAACAAAAATAGAAATCGGAAGTTATGGAGGTAATTATCAATGAGAAATATTTACGATAATAGTGAATTTTTTGCCGCATATGCGGAAATGGGAAGAAGCAAAGATGGTCTGAAAGCTGCTGGAGAGTGGCATCAGTTGCAACCGTTATTTCCTAAATTACAGGGAAAAAAAGTTTTGGATTTAGGATGTGGTTACGGTTGGCATTGCAAATATGCCGCACAAATGGGAGCTACTGAAATTCTTGGTATTGATAGTAGTCAAAAAATGATTGCAAAAGCAGTAGCTGATAACTCTGATGACAAAATCAAGTATAAAGTTTGCGGTGTTGAAGAATACATTTATCCTGAAAATACTTATGACCTAGTTGTTTCTAACCTGGTACTGCACTATATCGAAAATTTAGCTAATATTTATCAAAAGGTGTATTGCACATTAAAAGTAGGTGGGTATTTCCTATTCAATATTGAACATCCGACTTTCACCGCAGGTGTTAATGAGGATTGGATTTATGATGAAAATGGGAAACCTAAATATTGGCCAATCGACAATTACTATTACACAGGCGAAAGAGAAACCAATTTTCTTGGTCAACGAGTAATTAAACAGCACCACACATTAACGCAGATATTGAATCCACTTATAAAATGTGGTTTTCAAATTGAGGCTATTGAGGAAGCAATGCCTCCGGCAGATATGATGGGTATGCCGGGAATGTGTAATGAAATGCGTAGACCTATGATGTTGTTGGTTAAGGTTAAAAAGGTTTAATAAACAACTTCCAGTTGATATTTCACTTATTTTAGGAAATTTAATAACTGTTATATTTGATTATCAAATTCTTCGCAAACCCTTGAAAATACTAAGTTTGTAGCAAGTGAACTTTCCCTTACTCTTTCCCTTGTGTTATATCCTCCCATTGGTTTTCATGAACTTTAATATGGGAAAAATTAAGGGAAAGAAAATTTCATAACACATTATAACATATAACAATAGCGACATGGTGAACTGATTGAAATGTTTTCGATATTTAACTCTGTAACTGATTATAAAAAAATGGAGATAAGATACGATGAGAACAATTTATGCAAAATACAACATAAACCACGATAGTATTGATGTTTACACAAGTGCCGGATATATGCTTCGTATTGATTGCTGGGAAGCTGAAAAAAATCTAAAAACCACATACAGATCAGAATGTGCGCTTACTTCATTGGCTGTGGATGAACCTTTGGAATATGCGAGATTATATCTTAATGGTAATTTACAGATGTGGGTGGATGCAGAAGATTCACTTGAATTATAGGCAATTTAAACAAAAGTTTATATCTGATTTTCGATTGGAAAAATGAACGAGATACAAGCAAGGCAAGAGACTCGTTAACACAGATATTTTTTACATAATCAAAGTGGCAGGGGAGAAATCTCTGCCGCTTTTCTTCTTGTTAGGGCAAAGCCCTGTTTACCATTGTGTAGTTTTTCGTTGATCCGAAAAACGGAACTTTGGGAAACAAATAAACCACCTGCTATGCAGGTGAGTTAGGAATGCTTCAGCTTACAGTAAAAAACCTCCTGTGTTACAATAATGTTGGTTCGCCAACCGCATTAAAGGACAAAGGAGGTTATCCAAATGGATAGTAATAGTTTATCACATACAAAATGGAATTGTAAGTATCATATTGTATTTGCACCAAAATATAGAAGAAAAGTAGCATATGGAAAAATAAAGCAGGATATAGCGAATATTTTGAGTATGTTATGTAAGAGAAAAGGTGTAAAAATTGTAGAAGCGGAAATATGTCCAGATCATGTACACATGCTAGTAGAAATTCCACCGAGCATAAGTGTATCGTATTTTGTAGGGTACTTAAAAGGAAAAAGTACACTTATGATATTTGAAAGACATGCAAATTTAAAATATAAATATGGAAATAGACATTTCTGGTGTCGAGGATATTATGTAGATACGGTAGGGAAAAATGCAAAGAAAATACAGGAATATATAGCAAATCAGTTACAAGAAGATTTGGAATATGACCAGATGACACTGAAAGAGTATATTGACCCGTTCACGGGTGAGCCAGTAAAACCGAACAAATAAAAGAAGCCCTTTAGGGCTTAGTGGGTAAATGATGTTGCGCTTGGCGAACCTATTTCAGTGAGTCTTTAGACTCCAGTGCCGGTAATAGACCCTTATAGGGTCAAAGCAAGCCACCGGCTAAGCCGGTGGTCTTGACTAGTAGGACCATTCATAATTCATTTATTGATATTATTCCTTTGAACGAGTATCCTCCTACGCCACCATGTTTGTGTTAGAATATTATTTGCACGAAAGATGGCGGCTTTGAAACCGCCATCAAGTTTTTTATGTGAATAAGCAATGTAATACACCTACTTTATAAGCGTTTTTTTTAACCACCAAAGCAGGTTCATCAGTTTTTTATCCTTTTTGCTTAGGAAAGCACACTACAATTTCAAAAACATTATTATTTAGAGAAGCACTGATAGAACCGCCCATTTTCACAGTTAAATTCTTTGCTATCGTGAGACCTAAACCAGTTGTTTTGCGAGAACGAGATAAATCTGTTGTATAAAAGCGATTAAATATTTTATCTATATCAGATTCACTTATGCTGTCAGTAATATTCTGAAAAGAAAAGTAATAATATTCATTATTATCATAAGATGAAAAATGATAATCACTTTTCCCATGTGACAAGGCATTAGAAATGATATTTTCAAAAATTCTGGTTACTGCTTTTTCATCTCCATAAAATGGAAAAGAAATCTCTGCAATACTTAATGCTGGAATTATTTTGCGTTCCTCAAAAGATTTAAAAAAGGAAACTGCAACAGAGCGTAAAACAGCATTTAAATCAAATGTAGTATAAGAAAATTCCATTTCATCAGCTTCTATTCGTGCAAATTCAAACAACTGATTTAGTAACTGATTTAAAACATTCAATCTTTCATTTATAACAGCTGCTGCATCTAAATCTTCCTCGGACAACTCCGGCGATTGTAGAAGCATTTGGGTATATCCTTGAATAGCAGTCACAGGTGTTCTAAGATCATGAGCTAAATTTGTAATTGTTTCTTTGATTGCCTCATCCTTTTTTTGTAATGAATATACTTGTTTGTGGTAAACTCGAAGCAATTCATTTAAAGCATTTACAAGATCGGTTATATCGGAAGAGGGAAAATCTAATGTCAATTCCGCATGGGTAAATGAATGTAAAAGTGTTTGCAATTTCTGGCTTAACCGGGTTACCTCCCTACGATGAAGCAAGTAAAATGATAAAACAATAATAAGAGATAGTGTCACAATGATAGCATATATTTGAAGTACCACACTCATAACATTATCCCTCCCTGCATTATGTAATATCTCTTTTCTTGAAAATTGTTCCTATAACTCCACCAAATATAATCATATAGGCGAAGAAAATGATAATTGCGGTTGGAAGCCATTGAACTGCCATATCTATTCTTGTTTTATTGATATTACTAATTGCCCAAAAAATTGTGATGTTATATCCTAAGCCCAAAATACTTTCCAATCCATGAAGAACCAGATAACCAAAAAATATAAGCAAAGCATTAACTGCCATGCTAACTGAACTGTTTCTTATGAGAAAAACAAGTGAAATTGCGAGCGTTGATACAGCCATATGATATAATGCCTCACAGAATATGTAGGACACTATATTGCTAATGTTTGTAAAAGTAAGACCGCTTATTTCAAAAAAAATTTTATTACATAACAAACCAATTAAAAAGGCAGACACCAAAAAAAAGAATGATACAATCCAGCCAATTACAAATTTTGAGAAGAAGTAACTCCATCGTGACAGACCTTTTTCTATATAATGTTTTACAGTCCCTTGACGAAAATCATTTGAGAAATAGTAGCTGCAAAAAACAATCAAAGGGAATACAACCGGGTAATAATTAAAAAAAGAATCCCAGTAATTTGCAGAAACTTCTGTACCTACCAAATATTCCCTCATGCCAATCGTTGCTTTTTGTGCATAAGCACATAAGAATATCCATCCTGTCATCATAAGAAAACATACTTTCAAGACTTTTCCATGTATTGCTTTATAAAAATCAGCTCTAATTAAATTAAGCATTGACTATGCCTCCTCTCATTTTTTCATTAAAGTAATCTTCCAGTGACTCCTTTGTTACAGTACATTCATCAACAGAAATTCCATGATTAACCAGTAAGGAGTTTACAATTCCGGGATTGTCTACATATTCAAAAATCCGAATATTATTATCGGAAAGAATTTCGTAGTTTTTAGTATGGAGATTTTTCTCTATTAAAATAGCGGCCTGTGCAGTATCTGATGCCTTAATTTTTAAACAACATTGACATTTTTCATTTAATTCTTTTGCAGTGATTTCTTCAATCAGCTTGCCATTTTTAATAATGCCGTATTTCGTTGCAATTTTTGACAATTCCCCCAAGATATGACTGGAAATCATAATGGTAATATGTTCTTCCCTATTTAGTTTTAATAAGAAATTCCTCATATCTTGTATTCCAGTCGGATCTAAGCCATTGATAGGTTCATCAAGAATCAGAAAATCAGGATTTCCCAACAAGGCAATGCCAATGGCTAAACGCTGTTTCATACCTAATGAAAATTTTTTGACAATTTTATTTTCATATTGTGACAGACCCACCTGCTTTAAAATTTGTTGTACAGATTCTTTGCTTGACAGTCCATATGCATTTCTAAATACTTCCAAATTTTGTTTTGCGGTTAATTCTGCATAAAGTGCCGGAGATTCAATCACACAACCAATACGATAACGCTCAGTCTGGGGAACAAAATTTCCAAATAGTTCAATAGAGCCTTCTGATGGTTC
Source organism: Blautia obeum ATCC 29174 (assembly GCF_025147765.1). Lineage (NCBI taxonomy): Bacteria > Bacillati > Bacillota > Clostridia > Lachnospirales > Lachnospiraceae > Blautia > Blautia obeum. The sequence continues at coordinate 3,516,626 of NZ_CP102265.1, read as the reverse complement.
AACCAAACCTGCAATCATTTTCATTAAAGTAGACTTACCAGCACCATTTTCTCCAATCAAGCCATATATTTCGCCTTTTTTAATAGAAATGGATACTTTATCAACAGCATAATAATTTGTGTATTTTTTAGATACTGTGTTCGTTCTTAGTATATATTCCATGATATATCCCTCCTTGTGGTTTTAGTGTAAGGGATAAGTTTAAGTAAATTATTTTCTAAATCTAAGGATTTCATAAAGATTATATGTCCATCTTAAACCCAATTCCCCAAACCGTTTTAATATATGATTTACTATTATCTATTGCAGCAATTTTTTTGCGTAAGTTGCTGATATGAACATTGATAGCATTTTCAGTTCCCTCTAAAGTTTCATTCCATAATTGCTCATAAATCATATCTTTCGTAAATACTTGTTGCGGATGTTCCATAAGCATTTTCAATATAGCAAACTCATTTTTTGTAAGGGGCAATTTTTGATTTTTTAGAGTGGCCTCCATTCCTATTGTATCTAAATTTAAATCGCCACAACATAACAAGGAATTTGATGTATATTGATTTTCATAAATCCGTCGCAAAATCGTTTCAATCCTTGCAAGTAGTTCTTCTATATCGAAGGGTTTCGTTACATAATCATCAGCACCGTTTTTCAATAAGAAAATTTTACTTTTAGAATCTTCTTTTGCAGATAGACCGATTACAGGTACATTTTTTGTTTTCTTTATTTCTGCTAAAACTTGTTCACCAGAAAGACCGGGAAGCATTAAATCCAAAATAATCAGATTAACTTTTTGCTTTTCAAGAAAAAGAAGGGCTTCTGTTCCTGAATAAGCAGAATATGTTATATAACCATTTTTCCGAAGATATTTAACAAGCATATCATTGATAGCCATATCGTCATCAACTATTAGAATTGTGTAATTCATATAAAATACCTCTCTTTAACATTGATCAATTTGCAGAATATAATTTTATGGCATATTCGTATCAACTTTATCACAATCGTTTGCTATATTCAATCATGTGGCTATTTGATAATGAAATAAAATACTACTTAACATCAAATTTCATTACATTCTCATAATTCAACCCGAAATGTACAATGATATAGGGTGATATGAGAATGAACCAAGATGAAATCAGGTTTGACTTTCATGGGCTCGGGCTGGCAATCAAACAAGCCAGAGAGGAAAGGGGCTGGACACAGGCCTATGTGGCGGAGCTGGTCGGCAAGACAGACCGCACGATTATGAATATTGAAAACAAGGGACAACATCCCAGCTTCAATTTATTTTTCAAACTCGTTACCATGTTCGATATTTCCGTAGACCAGTTTTTCTACCGGGAAGAACAGCGGGACGAACACAGTTGCAGAAAGCACATTATGTTAGTTTCCAATGTTATTTACATTGCTGAAACAATGAAACAGACATATCCTAATAGAAATTGAAAAGGATAATATAATAGCAGGGGACGATGTGCGTTTTATCCCCTGCTCTTATACGTTTTTCTATCATATTTTCATCAATATAGCTTGGTATTTAACTGATTTTTCAAATAACATCTAAGTCCAACATATGCTCCCTGTGAAAGCACAAAAAGCAATAGAAGATTTACTGACAGTACCTTTTTGATTGTTTCTCCAAAATAAATGATGACAGCAGTACTTGTCAGTATTATCAGTAGGGTAATAACATCCCAACAGTTTTTCTTATATAATTCTATAACCTTTATTTCTATCAGTATCGCCAGTATCCCTGTCCCTGCGACACATATTCCGACAACCAATATCAGCAATACCCAATATATGATTCCGGCTATAAACGCATTAGGAATTTTGGTACTAATCTGTGCCACAGATTGCCCGGCAGAAATCGTCCATCCGATAAAGGTCTGTATGAATGACGCCGCATCATGAAAGAATGATTTACAATCGGAAAGGAACACATCTGACTGTACTGCCTGAAAAAGAGTGGTTGTCAGCGAATACCATGCAAGAAGGAACAAGGTTGTTTGGAACCTTACCGTTTTTGCTTTATACTGTCCGGCAAGTCGCTCTTTTTGTGTTTCGTATTTCGCTTTTTCATTCTGATAGGCTGTCCGGTCACAGGCTTCACATTTTTCATAGAGTACCGGCTTTTCTACCGGTATCTCTACGATTTTCTGATGTGTCCGGGCATAATCCCGTTGTTGTGTTAAACAGCGTATTTTATCTTGACATTCCCCGATCATGACGTTTGCGCTTAGCAGCTTCTCTTTCTCGATCCGCAATGCTCTGTCTGCCAGCTTCAAGTCGTTCTTTAATGCTTGAATATTCCCGGATCTGTTCTCTTTGTTTAATTTCTCGTTCAAGGTCAGAGATTCGCTGAGCTGCGTCTTCAGTTCCACGATAAGCTGGTCTTTCTGTTCCAGTTCTTCTTGTATCTCCTCGGTCAAGCGCAGAAGTTCTTCCAACTGTTCGGCGTTCTTTAATTCTCTGGATTCGTTCATCTATATCACGTCCTTTCTCTATCTGCTGTTCCAGTTCAGCAATTCGGTGTTCTGTTTCAGTAATAAACTGTTTTCGCTGTTCAGCTTCTGTGCCAATATCTGCCATTGCTGATTTTCGTTTTCCAAAAGTTCTATCTTCGTTTTCTGTTCTTCCATCTTGGAAAGCAGTTCCTCGGTATTTGGCAAAATGTTGAGCAGCTCGGATAACTCGCTGTTTAATTTTTGTAATTTCTGATTCTGTTCCTGCATAAGAGAGAGTTGATTGTCCCGGTTCTGCATTTCCAGAAGCATTTCTGCCATTAAGGTCTGCTGTTCTTCGATTTGCACAATCATGGATTCCATTAAGGGTATAATTTCCCAGCTTTCTTCTAATGTCATTTAATCGCTCCTTCCATAATGATAATGCACCTGATACTTTCCCAAAGGTGTCCAGTATCTTTTGCAATAATGTGTTTTGTTGTTTTATGATTTGATTTTCCGCTACTTTCCACGAACCTTCTATTTCCTGCCCGGCAAGAAACTTTTGTTCAATCTTTCTTGCGTCAGCACCTTCATGGATGGTAGGGATCTGGAGTTTTCCCTGCTTTTCATAAGAACGGTGATCGACCTGATTATGCAAAGGCAGATGTTCATTACACACCTTTGCCCACTCACTCCGCCACAGTTCACAATTTTTTGGATTGTTCCATCCGGTAGCATCGGTCAGCACACGTTTCCATTGCAGGCGGTTTCTTGTAGCAATCTTTTGGATTCCGTTTTCATCTAATACAGGGATACGGATTCCATGACGGTCAGGGTTTTTCTTATCCTGCCACCAGTTCGGATGGGATTCGTCAATCACGACATTTCCGTTTTTATCTCTGAGAAAATCCCAATCCTTGACTTCTTTCTTTCCCCAAGAATGATCCGGGTTAAAAGGACGCATAGTCAGAAGCAGATGGACATGGGGGTTGCCATCCCCTTTATCGTGGATACTCCAATCAGCACACATTCCTCTATCTACAAAAGTTTTTTGAATATAGTCAGTTGTATATTGAATTTGTTCCTGTCTGTTCCATTCTTTGGGAAGGGCAAATTCAAATGACCTGCCAAGTTGGGCATCTGCATTTTTTTCAATCTTCAATACCTCATTCCATAACCTTTGTTTCTGAAATGTGATTTTAAATTTTTCTAAAGCAGCTTCTTTATCTGCTGACCTTTTGTATCGGACAGATTCCTGAAAGCGTTTTATATTTTCTTCTGGTACTATCTGCCATTCAGGAGGTGCGTTTTCACACATCATCAGACTGGTGTAGACCACTTCTTTTTTGGAAGTGTAATAACTGATTCTCCCGGTTTCCTCGTTTTTCATCACATCTCCATTGAGATATGCGGAAGCGGAGATAACAGATTTCCCTTTACTTCGTCCGACTATTTTGATTGTGTAATGAAAAATCGCCATATCTGGATTCCTCCTTTCTGCACATCCGGTATAGATTTCCGGCAACATTGCTTTCGATTTTAGAAAAGGCAGCATTGCCGGAACGCCCTCTGCGTAAGAGTGCCCTGCGCATAGCAGCCTGCATGGAATGCGCCTCTCTGGCGAAGAGTGCCTCCTGTGGCATGAGCAGGTCTGGCTGAAAGCCCCGCCGACGGAACGAGCCCGGCAAGCGTGAGCGCAGACCGGTTGCCACTTGTGGCAAACTTATTGGGACGACCTCTGGTTGTCCATAAGTGCGCCCTTCATGAAAAAGCAATGAAGGGAATGAAAAACTCATCCCCTCCGCCATTACACTTCCTCCATATCGGTATTGGCTTCTTTCTGCATTGCCTTTGAGAAAAACTTCCCATTGGCTTCCTGCCTTTTCAGAAAACCAATCAGCTTTGGGATGTCCTCTTCCTCAATAGGAACACCAAGAACGGATTCCACCGCACCGCCAACCTGACAGAGCCTATGGGTTCGTTTTTTACTTTCTTCGGCTTTCTTTCGTTTCAGAAGTTCTTTCTTCTGTGCTGCATATCGTTTTGCTTTTTCAAGGCTTTCCTGTTCCTTCTTTTCCATTTCAAGCATTCGTTCTTCATAACTTTTTGTTGATTTTGCCATGATTACATTCCCCTTTCTTTTGCAAACATAAGTTCTCGGTTGCGTATCAGAAGAAGCACATGGTATAATCTTCTTGCGTGTAGGTATATCATGGCTTCGGTCTGATAGAACCTTTGGCGGTTTCTTTGGAAGCCGCCTTTTTAATTTGCCGCAGTTCTTGTTACGGCTTTTACATTTCCTCTATCCCTCAAATCACGACCTTCATTAGCTTCCATAAACATTTCCAGAATATCGGTTTTAATCAGGACTTTGCGACCAACCTTTAATACCGGAAGTTTCTTCCATTCTACAAGCTGTCTTAAGGTGTTTCTGCCGATTCCCGTATAGTCAGCAGCTTCTTCGATGGATAATGCAATTTTTCTTTGCGTCATATAATCACCTCCTTATAAATTGCATTATGCAATTCTTGTGATGTAAGTATATCCTTTTCATATCTTTTTGTCAAGCGTTACGAAATATTAAAAACAAACCTTATATTGCATATTGCAATTTTGGAAAAGCAATGCTATAATTCATACATACCGAAAAAGGAGGCAGTCAGCATGAAAGATAAAGAACTACGCAAGCTGATAGGCAGCAGAGTAAAACAGCGCCGTCTGGAATTGAATCTGACACAGCCTTATGTCGCAGAAAAGATGGGGGTTACCGCTTCTACAATCCTGCGTTATGAGAATGGTTCGATTGACAATACGAAAAAAATGGTGCTGGAAGGTCTTTCGGAAGCACTTCATGTATCTGTGGAATGGCTCAAAGGGGAAACAGATGAATATGAAACCGACATTACGGATAAGAGAGAGTTACAGATTCGTGATGCGATGGGAGATATTCTGGAACAGTTACCGCTTGCCCTTACCAAAGAAGAAGATGCTTTTTCAAAAGATTTATTACTGCTGATGTTAAAACAATATGGTCTGTTTTTGGATTCCTTTCAGTTCGCCTGCAAAAACTTCAAGGGGAATGATGGTCAGACGGATATTGCCAAAACAATAGGGTTTGAATCGAATGATGAATATAATGAGATTATGTTCTTAAGGGAAATCACTCCTACCATCAATGCTTTTAATGAGATGGCAGACGTTGTAAGGCTCTATTCCAAGAAACCAAAAACAGCAGAACAAAGGCTTGCAAATCTTTTATCAGAAGTCTTATACGAAGATTCCGAATCGGTATAGTAAGACAACCGGAGTTATGATATACTTACACGCACGAAGCATTTCATCAGTTCCGATTGTCTAATATCGAAAGGAGACATACGATTATGGCAAAAGGATCTGTAAGAAAAAAAGGAAAGAAATGGTACTACCGCTTCTATGTAGAGGACGCAAGCGGCAATCTTGTTCAGAAAGAATGCGTTGGAACAGAAAGCAAAAGTGAAACTGAAAAGCTGCTCCGTCAGGCAATGGATGATTATGAGAAAAAGAAATTTGTTGCCAAAGCGGAAAATCTCACAGTCGGACAACTTTTAGATGTGTGGGCAGAGGAGGAATTAAAAACAAGTACGCTCAGCAATGGTACGGTGGAGAATTACCTCGGAACAATACGAAATATTAAGAAACATCCGCTGGCAGAACGGAAATTAAAAAATGTAACCTCTGAGCATTTGCAATCCTTCTTTGATTTGCTTTCCTTTGGGGGAGTTCATCCCGATGGAAAAGAGAAAAAGGGTTACAGCAAAGATTATATCCATTCTTTTTCCGCAGTCATGCAGCAATCTTTCCGTTTTGCAGTATTTCCAAAGCAGTATATTACGTTCAATCCCATGCAGTATATTAAACTGCGGTATCAGACGGATGAAGTGGATTTGTTTTCCGATGAGGATATGGACGGAAATATCCAACCAATTTCACGAGAAGATTATGAAAGATTACTTGCTTATCTGCAAAAAAAGAACCCAGCCGCAATACTTCCAATCCAGATAGCTTATTATGCCGGACTCCGTATTGGAGAAGCCTGCGGTTTGGCATGGCAGGATGTAAATCTGGAAGAACAATGCCTTACCATAAGACGCAGCATCCGATATGATGGCTCAAAGCGCAAATATATCATCGGACCAACCAAGCGGAAAAAAGTAAGGGTTGTTGATTTTGGAGATACGCTGGTAGAGATTTTCCGTAATGCCCGGAAAGAGCAGTTAAAAAACCGGATGCAGTACGGAGAACTTTATCACACGAACTACTACAAAGAGGTCAAAGAGAAAAACAGAGTGTACTACGAATATTATTGCTTAGACAGAACAGAGGAAGTCCCGGCAGATTATAAAGAAATTTCTTTCGTCTGCTTAAGACCGGATGGTTGTCTGGAACTTCCGACTACTTTGGGGACGGTATGCAGAAAGGTAGCAAAAACATTAGAGGGATTTGAAGGCTTTCATTTCCACCAGTTACGTCACACCTATACAAGCAACCTTTTGGCAAATGGAGCTGCTCCAAAAGATGTGCAGGAATTATTAGGACACTCAGATGTAAGTACCACCATGAATGTCTATGCTCACTCCACAAGAGATGCGAAACGAAAATCGGTTCGGCTTCTTGATAAAGTGGTAGGCAATGACTAAAAAAATTCCCTTATTTCCCTTGTGATTATCTCATAAGGGCAAAAATAAGGGAAACTACATATCATTTCACTAATGGACAGGCGGGAAAGCCTATAAAATGGGGAAAGTTAGAGAGATAATTATATAAATTTCAGTTTGCAGAGCTGACAATCTATCATTTTGTCAATGTAAGATAATTACAATGAATAACGCCGGTGCGGGATTTTGATATCCAGTACCGGCGTTATTGATTCCACAGGGGCTTGGGGGTGTAGCCACCAAATACATTATTCATTTTCGTTTTCAGAAAGTTTGTTAAGGATCCACAAGTATAAAGGAAGCATCTCGAATCTGAAGCCGAGGAAAGCATTTTCTCTCAAATGTTTCCTGCCCGGAAATGTTGTCGCTGATCTGAATATAAAATTTCTCGTTGCTTCTCTGAGCAACAAAGTCGATTTCCTTTTGATAGAGCTTGCCGACATAAACATTATATGAAAATAGATCATACGCTCTGTTTTTTGCAATATTTTATCTTGCGAATTTATCATTGTAACGAATATGCATATCTTCCCAATCCATGAACAATACATAAAATACTTTCCCGTATTGCGGGCTCTCTACAATTCTTCCATGATCAAGAACAGAAAAATAAGTTCCGTCAGCTTTTCGAAGATGAAAGTGAATATAGTCATTTTCATTGCCGTTGTCAATCTGTTCCCAGATACTTGATTCTATCTGTTGCTGTTCATCTTCACGAATCAAGTTGCGAAAACTTTTCTCAGTAAGTCTGAACAGTTCATCTATATCTTTATATCCGGACATATGAAGAAATTCATCATTTGCAAAAAATAGTTCATCATCTTCTTTGTCAGCTCTGTATATGATGAATGCACCTGGAAGATGTTCAGAGATATCCTTGAATGCGAATCCAAGTTGTTTGCGGGCACCTGACCGAAAAAGAAAGACGAAAATGGTTTGGCTACGTGGAGCAGTCTTATCACATGGTGCCGGGAACGATTAGAGATCAGATTACTTTATACGATGAGTCGATCACGGAAGAGCAGTCGTGGCAGAATCGGAGATCCTGCTTCTGGATGAGATTACTGCAAACCTGGATGCCGAGACGGAACACCAGGTGCTGCAGGCATTGAAGAGAGCATCGGAGAACAGAATAGTTATCAATATTTTACATAGAGTACCGCTTAAATAGGAAAAAATATACAATAATCACAACATCAATATACAAAAGTAAAAAAATTATAAAAAAATCGCCGATTATTGATATGTACCCAGAATTCTGGACACATATTTATAAGTTAGGCGGACATCATGGATGCTTCTCTGTATTTTACAGGAGGCATCCATTTTGTTTTTGCCTGGATTCGTTTGCTATTATAGTAATCAATATATTCATCAATAGCAATTGCAAATTCTTCAAATGATGTATAATCTTTTTCAAAACCATAATACAGTTCTGTTTTTATTCTTCCAAAGAATGTTTCCATGATGCAATTATCGTAGCAATTCCCCTTTCTAGACATAGATTGAATTATTCCATGTTCTTTCAAACGATTTCGATAATAAGCATGTTGATATTGCCATCCTTGATCAGAGTGCAAAATTAAACCGTTTACAGAAGAATACTTATCAAAGGCTTTATCAAGCATTCTTTTTATTTGTTCTAAATTAGGACTTAGCGCTAAATCATATGAAATAATCTCATTTGTATTCATATCCAAAATAGGAGAAAGATAGCATTTTCCCCACGAAAAATTAAATTGGGATACATCTGTTGTCCACTTTTGCAGAGGTAAAGTAGTTGAAAAATTTCTATTAATTACATTGTCGGCTACTTTCCCAACTTCACCTTTATAAGAATGATATTTTTCTTTTGGACGTTTTCCAAATAATCCAGCGTCATGCATAAGACGTTGAACTCTCTTATGATTTACGTTGTAGCCACGATTTTTTAATTCCATATAAACTCTGCGTACCCCATATCTGCCTTTGTTTTCTACGAATATTTTTTTAATAACTAGAAGTAATTCTTCATTTCGTATAGCAACTGGATCTGTTTTATTAATTTCAAAATAGTATGTAGAACGCGCCATATTCATAGCCTTTAACAAGTGTTTTAACAGATATCCTTTTTCTTTGAGTTCTTTGATGATTGCTGCTTTTTCGCCTTGAGTAGCGCAGCTTCCCTTTCTTCTCTCAAGGCGATCTCTTTTTTTATTGCTTCATTTTCTGCTTTAATATAAGTAATTTCAGCTCGTAAACGAATCAGTTCTTCATATTCAGACTCATTTAATTTACGTGGATTATTTATGTTCATTTTTTTCATTGCGGACTCCTTTGGTTTTCGCCCTTTTCTTCGGCCTACAAGTCCATTATAACCCCATATTTTATATTTGCGAATCCATTGAGCAAGTAATCCACTGTTTATACCCACAGTATAAGCAACTGAAGTAATAGTATCTCCAGCTATAACTCGTGCAACAAGTTCATATTTTTCCTCTGGAGACCACTTTTTATTTGTACCATAGTGTTTTAAACAATCAGAAGTATTTGATTCTTCCAAATGATGCCATCTGACAATCATGTCATGAAAATTTTTTAGATTTATTATATCATTGGGTGCATCAATCCATTTTCCTTGGCGATACAATTCAACAGCTTTTTTCTTAAATTCGTAAGTATAACGCATAAAAATACCCCTTTCACTGGATGTCCAGTAAAAGGGGTACATATCATATTAGAAATACAATCGGCGATTTTTTATGTATAATGAACACATCATGAATGAGGGAAGAAAAGGAGGAACTATGGAAAAGGTATTACTGAACATGAAGGCCATAAGCAAAACTTTCGGAAGTGTGCAGGCATTAAAAGAAGTTTCTCTGGACCTTTATGCGGGTGAAGTACTTGCTCTGATGGGAGAAAACGGAGCAGGAAAATCCACACTGATGAACATTCTCAGTGGTTCTCTTCAGCCTACAAAAGGAGAAATTTATCTGAAAGGAGAAAAAGTAACTGTCCCGGGACCGATCGCAGCAAAAAAACTTGGAATTTCTAAAATTCATCAGGAACTTCAGATTGTTCCGGAAATGAGCGTGGCAGAAAACATTTTTCTTGGAAGATGGATGAAGAAAAAGGGCGGATCGGTTGATTTTAAAACGATGGCTGCAGAGGCTCGTAAATATCTGGAGATGTTGGACGTACATGTTGATCCGGCAACAAAATTAAAAGATTTAAGAATCGGAGAGCAGCAACTTGTTGAGATCGCAAAGGCGATATCCTTGAATTCTGAAATTATTATCATGGACGAACCGACTTCTGCTATCAGTGAAAAAGAAGCTGAAAAGTTGTTTACGATCATTCGAAAGCTTCGTTCAGAGGGAAAAGGAATTATCTACATCACACATCGAATGGAAGAAATTTTCCAGATTGCAGACAGACTTACTGTAATGCGTGATGGAACGTATATAGGTACCGTAAAGGCCTCTGAGACCTCAAAAGATGAGATTATAAAGATGATGGTTGGACGTGATATGAGCGAGCAGTATCCAAAAGATCCTACTGAAAAAGGTGAGATTGCTCTTAAAGTAGAAAACCTTACATACACTCCACCAGCAGGAAGTTTTCGAAGATCACTCAAGAATATTTCTCTGCATGTAAGGCATGGCGAAGTTCTTGGAATCGCCGGACTTGCAGGTGCAGGAAGATCAGAACTTTTTGAATGTCTGGCAGGTGTACATTACAAAGACACTACAGCAAAGATTTCTATTGATGGTAAAGAAGTAACTATAAAAAATCCTGCAGATGCGATCAAAGCGGGCATTTCCTTTGCAACTGAAGACAGAAAGGGAACAGGTCTTGTTCTTCAGAGATCTATTGGAGAGAATATGTCTCTTCCTCTTCTGAAAAAATTTAGTCCGGCATTTTTTATGAAATCCGGAGAAGAGAAAAAAGAATGGAACAAACAGATGGAAACCCTCAGAGTAAAAGCTCCTGGAACAAAAACTCTTGCCAGTGCTCTTTCTGGAGGAAACCAGCAGAAAGTTGTACTAGGCAGATGGTTGATGACTGAGCCAAAGATTCTTCTTTTGGATGAACCTACCCGAGGAATTGATGTAGGTGCAAAAGCAGAAATATACCAGTTGATCAACAATCTTGCGAAACAGGGGATGGCGATCATTGTAGTATCCTCAGAGCTTCCGGAAGTAATCGGTATTTCAGACAGAATCGTTACTTTCTGTGAGGGAGAACTGACGGGTGAATATCTCCAGGAAGAAGCAACTCAGGAAAAACTTCTTCAGAGTGCAACAAAATAAGGAGGGTGGATAGATGGATAACAAAAAGAAAATGAAAGCTATGATTAAGCAGATGCAGAGTGTAATCGCACTGGTTATTATCTTTGTGGTGGCATCTACAATCTGTATTAAGGATGGCAGAAATAACTTTCTGGATATAAGAAACCTGATGAATGTGCTAAGAGCCGTATCAGAAAATGGAATCATTGCAATTGGTATGACGATCATCCTGATCCTTGGTGATATTGATCTTTCTGTAGGTTCTGTTGTAGGTCTTATCTCAACAGGATGTGCATATCTGATGGTAAAGAGTGGTCTGGGATTTGTACCGGCCATCCTTGTAAGCCTTGGAATCGGAGCATTGTTTGGATTGTTTAATGGATTATGTATCACAAAGCTGAGACTTCAGGCTTTTATCGTTACTCTTGCATCTATGAATATCGCGAGAGGACTTGCAAGATTCTGGGCAAACGGAATCGGTATCCCGCTTGCATATGGAAAAGGTGAAGGAATGGCTCCGCCGGCATTTGAAGTACTTCAGATGCGTCTATGGGGAATCATACCGGTACCGGCAATCATCTTCATTGTTCTTCTGATCGTTTTCCAGATTATTTTGAGTAAGACAAGATTCGGAAGACAGGTATATGCAATTGGTGGAAATAAGAATGCGGCATATCTCTCAGGTATCAAAGTAGACAGAATTAAGATCTATGCATTTATGATCTGTGCAATGCTTTCATCTGTTGCAGCTATGATTCATGCAGCTCAGATCAGCCAGGGTGGACCGAACGAAGGTCAGGGCTATGAACTTAATGCAGTTGCAGCCTGTGCTATTGGCGGAACAAGTCTTGCAGGCGGCAAGGGAACTGTTTTTGGTACACTTATCGGAGCGCTTATCCTTGGTATGCTGGATAATGTCCTTGGTCTTAAAGGAGTCAATTCAAACCTTCAGCTGATGGTAAAAGGATTCCTTATCATCATTGCAGTATTTATGCAGGCAGATAAAGTAAACGACTAACAATTAATAAAGATAATAATTCTCAGGCTCTGTCCGGCAGCAGGCCCGGAGAATAAAATAATAAACAAAAGCGATGCCGGAGAAAGAAGGTAAGTATGAATAAAAAAGCGATCAGTATCCTCTTAACAGCAGCTATGGGTGTTTCTGTCCTGGCAGCAGGCACAGTTACAGTCAGTGCAGCAGAGAAAAAGGACAAATATGTGATCGGAATGTCACAGTGTAATCTTGGTGAGCCATGGCGTGTAGCTATGAATGATCAGATTGCAATGGCAGCAGAAAAACATCCGGAATTTGAGGTTATTTTCGCAGACGCTGCTCAGGATAACTCCAAACAGATTGCAGATATTGAAAACTTTGTACAGATGGGTGTAGACCTTATCATTACATCTCCTAACGAAGCTACACCACTTACTAATGCAGTTAGTGCAGCTTATGATGCAGGAATCCCGGTTATTCTTCTTGACAGAAAGATTGACGGAGACAAGTATACTCAGTTTATCGGTGCAGACAACGTAGATATGGGACGTATTGCAGGAGAATATATTGCAGATACACTTCTTCCTGACGGTGGTAAGGTTTGTGAGATCAAAGGTCTTGAAGGAACTTCTGGTGGAATCGACAGAGATAATGGTTTCCGCGAAGGTATCAAGAAAAATGACAAGATTGAAATCGTAGCTGTAAACAATGCAGACTGGCTTCGTGAAAAAGCAATCACAGTTGCAGAAGAAATGCTTCAGACAAATGATGAAATCGATCTTTTCCTGGCTTTAAATGACCCGATGGCAGAAGGTGCATATATCGCAGCTAAGAATGCAGGAAGAGAAGGAGACATCCTTTTTGTTGGATTTGATGGACTTCCTACACCAGATGGTGGTATTCGAAGCGTTATGGATGGAAGACTCAGCATGACTCAGGTTTATCCTACAGGTGGTACAGAAGCAATTGAAAGCGCTTATCAGCTGCTCGTTGAAGGCAAAGAACTTGACAAAACTCTGACTCTTACTTCTGAAATCGTTACTCCTGACAATGCAGAAGAACTCCTCGAAAAATTTGGTGGATCTGCAGAATAATCAGATTTGAAAAATTATAAAAATGAAATATAGTACGATGCGAAGAAACGGGAATGGCTTAGGCTGTTCCTGTTTTTTCTTTCTGTTTGACATGAAGAGATACTTACTATATCATGGAAGAATAGACAGATAAAAGGAGGATAATATGTTCAGTAAACTGAAAAGAATTCTACATCCGGAGAATATGCTGTTCAAAATGATCATACTGAACTGTGGCCTACTTTTGTTAGTTACATTGGTCCTTACAGCTGCTGGAAACTATATATATGAGGAATCTATTGCAGAAAGATCCTATGCAAACACAATGGAAATCCAGAATCAGGTGTTGAAATCGCTTGATCTGATTTTTAAATCCGTAGAGGATAATGTTGAGGCTTTGGGAAATTATCCGGAAGTACAAGAGTATTTAAAAGTAGATGTTGAAAATCAGCAGGCAAGCCGTGTGGAATTGGAAAGACAGGTGCGAGACCTTCTTCTGGATTATTCCAGAATATACAGTGAATATTTAAATATTGTTGTTGTCAGTGAGAAAGGCCAGTATCTTTCTAATGATTCATACCGAGTCAAAAAGCTTCCGCTTACGGAAGAAAAATGGTATCAGGATGCGGTTCTGGCAAATGGAGAACTGGTTTTAAGTCCTACCAGTCTGGGACGAAATTTAAAAGCCTGGAAAAACTACAGTACAGACAATTATGTCAGCACAGCTAAATTAATTTGTGACAGACAGACGTCTGCGGGGATTGGTGTGATCCTTATAGATTTGGATTTGAAGAGTATTCAGAATCTTGTCGAAGATATTACAATGGGACAGACTGGATTTGGTTATATACAGGATAGTCAGGGGCATGTGCTCTATGCACCCCAAAATGAAGTTGTATACCGGATGAATCCAAACTGGGTCACGGACGGAGAGAGTGGACGTGTCAGATGTCGCATAAAGGGAAAAGATTACAATGTCATATATAGTCATTCAAAATATACAGACCTGACTGCAGTTGGAGTATTTGACTGGGGGAAAACTATCGAAGGCATTTCCAGAGCAAGGACAGTTTCGAAATGGATTGCAGTTATAATAATGATCTTTGCGGCAGGAGCAACGGTTATTTTTTCGGCATCCATTACAAGGCCTATTTCGACGCTTTCAAAACTTATGAAAAAAGCGCAGACCGGAGATATGACGGTTCGTTTTGAAAATCATTATAAAGGTGAAATAGGGCAGCTGGGAGATTCTTTTAATGCAATGGTAGAAAAAATTAATGAACTTCTTGGCGTTGTATACAAAGAACAGAAAAATAAAAGAGAAGCAGAGCTTAAGATTCTTCATGAGCAGATTAAGCCGCACTTTCTTTATAATACACTTGATACGATACAGTGGATGGCAAAGCAGTACCATGCGCAGGATATTGTTGATCTGGTGCTTGCTTTGTCAGGATTTTTCCGTATCAGTCTGAGTCAGGGAAAAGAATTTATTACATTGGAACAGGAAGTTTTAATGGTAAAGAATTATCTGGACATCCAGAAAGTACGGTATGAGGATCTGTTTGAATATAAAACAGAGATTGAAGAAGGACTGGGAAATTATATGGTATTAAAAATCTGTCTTCAGCCGCTTGTGGAAAATGCTCTTTATCATGGGATAAAGGAATCCGATCAGGACAGAGGAACTATATGGATCCGTGCTTTTTCAGAGTCAGAGGATTCGATCATACTTAAGGTAGAAGATGATGGTGCTGGCATGAGTCAGGAAAGAATAGATCAATTGAATTCCTGGCTGAAACTGAAAGAACGTGGAGAAGAAGTAAAAGCCTATGGAACGTTGAATGTAAATGACCGCATAAAGATCGCTTACGGTGACGAATACGGACTTCATTATGAAAAGAGAACGGGAGGAGGTACCGTGGCTGTTGTAAGGCTCAAACGGCTGCAGAAAGAAGTATGTGGAAAGTTTTGATTGCTGATGACGAACCGAAAATTCGTCAGGGATTAAAAAGTGTATTGGAGGAAATGAAACTTCCGATCACAGTCTGTGCAGAAGCACGGAATGGAATGGAAGCATTAGAAAAAATTGAGCAGTTTCAACCGGATTTTATTCTGATGGATATCTGCATGCCTAAGTTGAGTGGTATACAGTTTCTGGAGGAATTGAGAAAACTGGATAAAAACTGTCCGGTAATCGTAATCTCCGGATTTAATGAGTTTTCCTATGCAAAACAGGCAATTAAGCTTGGGGTTTCCGAATATCTTTTGAAACCTATCGCAGAGGAAGAACTTCAAGCTGCGGTCGTGAAGGTGACTGAAGAGATAAAGCAGAAGCGAAAATCTGAAAAATTCATGGAACTTGTGAAACAACAGATGATTCAGAATCAGGATTATCTGAGAGATGTGTTTTTCAATGAATGGATGGAAGGAAAATTATCTAGATTCGAATGGGAAGAACAGGCAAGATTTCTTGATATGGATTTTCCGGATAATATGATTCTCATACTTGTGTCAGTTCAGTCCAGTTATGACAAGAAAATTGATAAAGGTACGGTGACTGAGGAAATATATAAGATCACTCTTGAAAAGATTATCAGAGAACTTATGGAGCCTTATCATACGGTAAGTGTGTTTTCCAGTAAGTATGAGGATGTAGCGATTGTTATGGAAAAGCTGCCGGAAAATTTTCAGGAGTTCAGTGCAGATCTTCAGCTGCAGACAGAAGAAAAAGTGGGTGGAAAGTGTTTTATTACGGCAAGAGAATGTACTTTTGAAACATTGCCTGATATTAGCCGTGAGATGCGCCGGGAAGTGCAGAAAATGCAGGAATGTAGACCAATTGTACAGGACGCAAGAAAATATATTTATGCCAATTATCAGGACAGAAATCTGGATCTCAGACAGGTGGCACATGCAATTGGCTGTAATTCTTCTTATATTAGCAGGATTATGAAACAGGAATTGGGGATATCTTTTAAAGATTTTCTTACAAGGCTTCGTATCAGTCAGGCAGTGCGGCTTATGGAAGATCGGGAATTGTCGATTAATCAGATTGCAGAAAAGGTAGGGTACAGCAACCAGCACTATTTTTCTGCTGCATTTAAAAACTGTCAGGGTATGTCGCCCTCAGAATTCCGTAAAAATATGCTGCAGATTGACAGAAACGGATTATAACTATGAAGAAAATATGGAAAATATGGACAGTGATACTGGTTGCGGCAGCAACAGTCTTACTTACGATCAGTACACAGTATAGCAAAAAAGAAGAGATATCTACAGATAGTTATCAGTATCTGATCGGTGTTAGCCTTCCAAATGTAATAGAACCGTGGCTAAATAATTTTGTTGATGTATTTACAGAAAAAGTATCCCAGGATAAAAAAATAAATGTAATTTTTCGAGATGCAGCTGGAAATCCGGAAAAACAGATTCAGGATATTGAGACGTTGATGGAGTACGGGATAGATATTCTGATTGTCTCTCCTGATGGAAGTGACAGCCTTTCTTCTGTTCTTTCGGAGGCTTTTCAGAAGATACCGGTCATTCTGACAGGTGTTGGTGCAGGGACAGAGGATTATACGTGTCTTATCAAGTCAGATGATCAGAAGATTGGCAGGCTTGCAGGAGAATATATTCTGAATAATCTTTATGAAAAGAATAAAAAGATCGTGGTCTTTCAGGGGGTTGAAGAATCCCCGGTATCCAAACAGAGACTAAAGGGTTTTCAGGATTCTGTTCAGGGTACAATACCGGAAGAAGATATCACTTATTACTGTGGCGACTGGCTTCGGGATCGGGCAGAGCTCAGGATGAAAGACTATCTGATCTCGCATGATTCTGCTGATATAGTTTTCGCTTTTAATGATGATATGGCATATGGTGCATATCAGGCCTGTCAGCAGTACAGGATTGAGGGCAAGGTACATCTGATAGGTGTGGATGGGTTTGAAGGAGAAAGTGCAGGGCTGAGTCTGGTAGACAAAGGTGTACTGGATGCAACGATACAGACACCGGACTTTGGTGGACTTTCTTATGAAATTGCAAGAAAACTTCTTGAGGGAAATAAGGTTGAGAAAAATATTATTATCCAGCCGGAATTGATTCTTCAGGGAGGAGCGGAAAGGAAAGAGTAATTGTAGCTATGAAAAAGAGTTTGAGAATGACAGAGGGACGTATCTCTAAAAAGATCATTTTTTTTGCCATTCCATTGTTTCTGGGGAACCTGTTTCAGCAGTTGTACAATACTGCGGATTCCCTGATCGTGGGAAATTTTTTAGGAAGCAATGCACTGGCGGCGGTCAGTTCATCTGGAAATCTGATCTTTTTGATGGTAGGTTTTATTAACGGTATTGCCATGGGTGCGGGTGTAGTTATTGCCAGATATTACGGTGCCAAAAAAAGAGACAGCCTGCAAAAGGCAATCCATACAACCGTTGCATTTGGTCTTGCGGCCGGTGCGGTCTTGACTGTTTTGGGAATGTTTCTGGCGCCAAAGATCTTGGTGCTGATGGGGACTCCTGCGGATGTTCTCCCGGAATCCATTATATATTTTCGTACATACTTTGCAGGTTCTATGGGTGTTGTCATGTACAACATTTTTGTTGGAGTTCTGCAGTCGGTTGGTGATGGACGTCATCCATTGATCTATCTGATCATTTCATCCTGTGTCAATGTTGTTCTGGATATTTTCTTTATCGCAGGTCTTGGCATGGGAGTTGGTTCAGCAGCGCTCGCAACTGCTATTTCCCAGTTTGTCAGTGCGATTCTCTGTATGGTTCATCTGATGCGTGTGGAAGAAGAATATTGCCTGGAACTGTGGGAAATTCGTTTTGACAGCATTATGTTGAAGCAGATTATTCAGAATGGTGTGCCGTCTGGCTTTCAGAATTCAGTCATCGCGATCGCGAATGTTTTTGTACAGTCAAATATTAATGCATTTGGAAAAATGGCGATGGCAGGATGTGGATCTTATTCTAAGATTGAGGGATTCGCCTTTTTGCCGGTTACCTGTTTTACGATGGCACTGACAACATTTGTCAGTCAGAATCTTGGCGCAAAACAGTATGACCGGGCGAAAAAGGGAGCAAGATTTGGGGTTCTCTGTTCGATCATTATTGCAGAATTGATCGGCGTGATCATATATGCTGCCGCACCGGTGCTGATCGCAGCATTTAACAGAGATCCCGATGTTGTACATTATGGCGTGATGCAGTCAAGAACAATTGCATTATTTTATTGTCTGCTGGCGTTTTCTCATTGTATTGCAGCAGTACTCCGTGGTTCCGGCCACGCATCTGTTCCGATGATCGTTATGCTCTGTGACTGGTGCCTGTTCCGTGTAAGCTATATCACCGTTGCAGTTCGCATCATCCCGGATATCCGTGTGATCTTTTGGGCATACCCATTGACCTGGAGTATCAGCTCCGTGATTTTTCTGTTTATGTTCCTGCGAGGAAAATGGGTATATGGGTTTGAGAAAACATCACAGATGTAATTAAAAATTCAATCTTTTTAAATAGGTCTCCTGGAACTGCCTGGAGGTGGCAAGCTCAACAAACTTGGCCTGCTTTGCAAGTTCTTCGCTTTTTGCGAGAGCGGTCTGGCTGTAAGCGGCCAGTTTTTTCAAATTCATGCATGCAAAGGTAAGCCCGGCTTTCATTTCCATCCGTGCTTTTCCTATATACTGCGTATATCGAAATCCATGCTGTTCTTTAGCTGTACCGAAGATCCGTTCTATGGTTTCTTTTCTTAACTGGTAGATCTGTCTGTTTCCGATTGTGTGCCGAATGTCTTCTGCCACTTCCATGTATTCTTCCCATACATGACGTGTGATTAGTTTTACATGATCTTTGCTTTCTGTGCATTTTGAAAGATATTGACATTCAGCACAATGCTCACCGCAGCTTTTATACTCTTTATATCCATTTCTGTTTGTTGTACTGTATGTCAATATATGTGCTCCCGGACATATATAACAATCATAGTATTCATCATATGCGAAGGCGTGTTTTCCGAAAAAGCCTTCTTTGGTCTTGGGACGGGTATACGGAAAAGTGGTTGAATTCCATCTTCCAACAGCCGATGGGCGATTGCCGGAGTTTTATATCCTGCATCTGCAACTACCATCTGCGGATTCAGTTTAGATATTTTATCGTATAATGCTTTAAAAGTATGACTGTCATGCTCAGGAAGTTCTTCAGATATAGAATCCTTATCATTTCCGGTTCCACCGGATGCAGGTGGCTGGTTATCATCTTTCTTCTTTAATGGCTTTTTTCCATGTGCCAGACGATCTTTTTCAATCTCTTTATTTAATTCTTATTCATACCAGAGAGCCTGTTTCGTATCCCCGGTATCACGGATTTTGAAGCAATCTTTGAGCGGGTAAATGATCAGTGCGATCTGTTCTGGCTCGAAAATCTCAATCTTCGAGGCGGTTTCAAAAAGACAATTATGGATTATATCGCTGGAAAATATCCTGATCTTGTACCACTTTACGACGAGATCTATAACAAGCATAACCGCAGCTACTTTGAAACACTTGAAGTAAAAGCTGAGGAAATGGCTAAGAAGTATGATTGTGCCTTTGTGGATAATGAAATGCCTTATGGCAGAGTCCCACAGGGGCATCCGGTGATCGTAGATTATTTCTATCATGAGGAAATCCGTGGGACAGAGAATACCGGAAAAAGAAATCGCTAACTTCAAGTTTGTAGAATTAAAAATGAAATAAAGTTCCAGTAATCATAGAGTGTATGGATTCAATTCCATATGCTCTTTTTCTTTACTGAAAAATCTAATGTTACGAGTTTCTTACGAGTGGTATTAAAAAAACTCGCAAGAAGACTCGTAAGAGATATTTCGCACTTCTTATTCTTGTAGTAACCAATCGGCTATATCGTGAATTTCGATTCCTTCATAGCTATATAAGGGATGTTTGGTTCTGGCAATAATCATTTTCGGATAAGCATCTCGAATCTGAAGCAGAGGAGAGTATTCTCTCTCAAATGTTTCCTGCCCGGAAATGTTGTCGCTGACCTGAATATAAATCTTCTCGCTGCCTCTCTGAGCGACAAAGTCGATCTCCTTTTGATAGAGCTTGCCGACATAGACATCGTATCCACGGCGAAGAAGCTCGATGCAAACAATGTTTTCATATACTCTGCCATAATCCATATTTCTGCTTCCCAGTATTGCATATCGAATACCGCTGTCACACAAATAGAACTTTTCAGAGCTTTCAAGGTATTTCTTACCTCGGATGTCGTATCTCTTAATATCATAAAATACAAAAGCATTGCACAAATACTTAATGTACTTTCCAACGGTTACATGATTGGTTGGAGTCTCATTTGCTGTCAGTAGCTGACTAACCTTATTCGGAGAAGTCAGGTTGCTGATATTATCCATCAAGAACTCGCTCAGACGCTGCAAAACCAAAGTGTCCGGCAGAGCATATTTCTGTACCAAGTCCCTTGTAACAATGGTTTCGTAGACTTCTTTTATATAGTTTGTTCTGTCTTTTTCGGTTCGATAGGCATAGGAACCTGCTAAACCGCCTTTGATAGCGTACTCATCAAAGAGCTTATCTTTGTCGCTAATATCATCATAAAATTGGCAATATTCCTGGAAACTGAAAGGAAACACATGAATTTCAATATAGCGTCCGGTAAACAGAGTTGCCAGATCCGCACTCAACAGGAAAGCATTAGAGCCTGTTACATAGATGTCGTATTTTCCCTTAGAGTACAGGCTGTTGATTGCCAGCTCAAACTTGGGACACATTTGAACCTCGTCTACAAACAGGTAGTTCGTTTTGCCTTCTTGATAATGTTCTTCCACATAGGCGTGTAAGGCATGGTATTCCTTGATTTCTTCATACGCTAAATCCATGAAGTCAATGAAGATAATATTGATGTTTTCAAAGTTGCTTTTCAGATACGCAATATACGCCTGCATCAGTTTGGACTTACCAGATCGACGAATACCTGTGATGATCTTGATGTCAGGAGTGCCATTCAGTTCAATGATTCTATCGAGATATTTTGCTCTCGTGATTGTTTTCATATAGTCCCCCACTTTCAAAAATTGAAGTTTTTTCATTTTCCGAAACCGCTTCGTTGTACTTAGTATACTGTCTGCTAAAAGTATATGCAAGATGTCGCTTTCAAAAACACAAATTTTTTTATTTTTTGAAAGCGGAAACTATGTACAGGCAACCCGATTCTTTACTGAATTTCAAGTAAAATGCAGAAATTTTCGAAAGATTGCTTTTGACCACTGTAAAACATGCTCTGAGCGTTTCGTTATATGAAGGGATAATTTTTCTTTCATATTTCAAAGAAAAGAGGATAAAGAAATGTCAGAGAAAAGACGTAGAGGAATCTGTTGATAAGATAATCGCCAATCGTATGAGCAAAGCATATTCTGAATGGAAATCAAATCAAGATACACAGTCATTTAATGAAAATATCGAGAAGGAATACCAGAAGCTTTTGGAAACACTGTCTCCGGAACAAGAGAAAGTGCTTACGAAGTATTGTGATGAAATATTTGCCAGCGGAGCAGAAACAGAAGAGTTTTTCTATCGCCTGGGTATAAAGGATGGACTGAGATTAAAAAGTACGGTAAAATCTGTATTAGAAATGATGTCGTGAAATTGGTATTTGAGGAGATAGACTAGTGAGAACATACGAGAACAAAGATGAACTTAAGAACGAGATAAATAAAAGTTTTGCAAAGTACATTTCAGAATTTGATATTATTCCGGAATCATTAAAAGATAAGAGAGTTGAGGAAGTTGACAGAACTCCAGCAGAAAATCTTGCTTACCAGGTTGGCTGGACAACTCTTGTTCTTAAATGGGAATCAGACGAAAGAAATGGTCTTCATGTCAAGACTCCTTCGGATGATTTTAAGTGGAATCAGCTTGGCGAATTATATCAATGGTTTACAGATACATATGCTTATCTGTCGTTGCAGGAGTTGAAAGATATGCTGAAAGAGAATATTAATTCGATTTATGAAATGATTGACTCATTAAGCGACGAAGAGTTATTCGAGCCCCATATGAGAAAGTGGGCCGATGAAGCAACCAAAACAGCGGTCTGGGAAGTATACAAGTTTATACATATTAACATGATTGCTCCGTTCGGAACATTTAGAACTAAAATTAGAAAATGGAAAAAGATAGCACTATAACTTTCAGTTTGTATAACAGGAAAATTTAAATTTAACGCTTGAAAAAAGGAGAAATAAACATGGCAAAGAAAGAAGAAAGATTTGAAGTTACATTTAGAGACGGAAGTCAGCTTAAGGATGAAGGAGTTCGCCAAATCCTTGTAGATAAGGAGACTGGGGTTAACTATCTTTGTTGGAAATCTGGATATGGAGCGGCTATTACACCTCTTCTGGATTCAGAAGGAAAAGTCATAGTTACAAAGTAAAATCGAAAGTTGTAGTAAAGGAGGTTTACAATGGGGTTTTGGATTTTTATGTTGATTATGGATTTGCTTCTTCCATTTACGATGATTGGTTTTGGAAGATATTTTATGAAAAAGGCTCCAAAGGAAATAAATTCAGTATTTGGATATCGGACTTCGATGTCTATGAAGAACAAAGACACATGGGAATTTGCTCATAAATATTGTGGTAAAGTTTGGTATGTCTGTGGAATGGTTATGTTGCCGATAACAGTAATATTCATGCTTTTAGTAATCGGAAAAAATGAAGATTGTGTTGGGAGTATAGGAGGAATTATCTGTGGTGTTCAACTTATTCCTTTAATTGGATCTATTCTCCCAACAGAAATAGCATTAAAAAAGAATTTTGATAAGAATGGAACAAGACGATAAATTCAAGTTTGTTGAAAACCTGTGCGTCGCATTCTCGTTACTTCAGTGATGAGTTAGACGCACTATTTTTTTGAAAATAAGCAGAACAAATGTTTGCAAATTCTATTTGCATATGGTATAATAAAAACATGGATAAAAATATGTTTAATATCAATAACAATGAACTTTCATATGGTAGAGGATATGTGTATTCCCTGCAGTATCATCTGGTATGGTGTACAAAATATCGGAAAAAGGTTTTAAAAGATGGTATTGATGCAGAATGCAAGAGAATGCTCTATAATCTTGCAGAAGAATATAAATTTCAGATCCTGGCAATGGAGGTTATGCCGGATCATATCCATCTGCTTGTAGACTGCAGACCACAGTTTTATATCTCGGATATGATCAAGATCATGAAGGGGAACATTGCCAGGCAGATGTTTCTTGCGCATCCGGAACTGAAGAAGGAACTTTGGGGAGGGCATCTGTGGAATCCATCTTATTGTGCAGTAACGGTGAGTGACAGGAGCAGGGAACAGGTATGCTCTTATATCGAAGGGCAAAAAGAAAAACAGTAATCAAAGCCTCCGTTTTTTATATTTGTAGATGGATAATTCCTTACTGGCTGTAAGGGATATTAACCATAATTATATTGTAATAGAAAGAGGAAAAAAGATGAGGACAGTATCCAGTTATGGCGTAGAACTGCGAAAACAGAATATCCCGATCGGCCAGACACTGGATATTTATCGTTCTGCGGTCAGCTGTCTGATTGAGATCTATGCCCAGGTATGGGATGAACTGGCAGTGATCACGGAACCTAAAAAACGTTTCAATACTGCAGAACATCTGGTGCATACTACAAAAAAGAATCAGGCAAGGTTTGATTTTGACCTGCGATTTCCAAAGATGCCTTCTTATCTCAGAAGGGCAGCTATCCAGCATGCCCTGGGAAGCGTATCTTCATATAAGACGAGGCTGGAACTGTGGAAAAAAATGGATAAGAAAGGCGGCACGCCGAAGCTGGTGTGTGGTAATCATGCCATGCCGGTATTTTACCGTGATGTGATGTACCGTGAAGATACTGAGGAAAAAGATGGAGCGTACCTGAAACTTTATGATGGCCATGACTGGAAATGGTTCCGGGTCAGTCTCAGCCATACAGATATGGAATATCTGAGGAAATACTGGGCAGGAAAAAGAGCAGCAGCTCCCGTGCTGGAAAAAAGGCATCGTAAATACTTCCTGCGTTTTTCTTATACAGAAGAGGTTCCGCTTACAAAGACACCTGTAAAAGGACAGATCATCTGCAGTGTGGATTTAGGGATCAATACGGATGCAGTCTGTACCATTATGCGGTCAGATGGAACTGTCCTGGGAAGAAAATTTATTGATTTTCCCAGTGAAAAAGACCGGATGTACCGTGTGCTGGGACGGATACGCAGGTTCCAGCGGGAACATGGTTCTGTACAGGTGAAAAGCAGATGGGCTTATGCGAAGCGTCTTAACACAGAACTTGGAAGAAAGATCGCAGGAGCAGTTACAGGATATGCGGAAGAAAACCACGCGGATGTGATCGTGTTTGAGTATCTGGAGACAAAAGGAAAGATATCTGGGAGAAAGAAACAGAAGCTGCATCTGTGGAGGAAAAGGGATATCCAGAAAAGATGTGAACATCAGGCGCATCGCAGAGGGATGCGGATATCCAGGATCTGTGCGTGGAATACCAGCAGGCTTGCCTGTGATGGATCGGGAACAGTTGTCCGTGATCCAGACAATCACAGTTTATGTACATTCCAGAATGGAAAAAGATATAACTGTGATCTTTCGGCGTCCTATAATATTGGAGCAAGATATTTTATACGGGAACTCTTAAAACCCCTTCCGGCAACGGAAAGGTCTTTGCTGGAGGCAAAAGTCCCTTCAGTAAAGCGTAGGATCTCATGTGTATATGCGGACTTAAGAGAACTATTTTCAGAAATGGAACTCTTAAGAGCAGCATAAACACAGGCAGATATACAGCGGATTACCTGCAGTGTGGGAACCTGCCATATCTGGCATGGAAAAAGCGCATGACTGCGCATATCCTAAGCTACAGGCGTATCTGCCGATATTTAGCCTTGTCGCTTAAAGCGACCGAGGAGCATGTGACTTTAGTCATGTGAGATCCACTTAAAAATCAGAAGAAAGTCCTTACAAACGGCGTCCAACACAAAAGAGGACCTGGATGACAGTGCCGGAAATGGGAAAGCTGCTGGGATTAAAAAAGACAGATCGATACTGGCTGGTGCATAAAAATGTTTTTGAATCAAAAGAGATTGCCGGAAAGATACGAATCAATATTGCCAGCTTTGAAAAATGGTACGCCAATCAGATTAAATATCATAAAGTTACCGGAGAAGAATCAGGGAAAGAATTAAAATCCTGGTCCTATTCCGTTAAGGAAGTCGCAGATCTGCTGGGGGTTGATGATTATCTTGTTTATGAATTACTCAAGAAAAATCAAATAGAACAGGTACATATCTGGATACCGTAGCAGCATCCACAGATCAGGCAGAACTGAAAACAGTACAGGACTTTCTGGATCGTATTGAGAATCAGGAATTGTATCATGTGCTGATCACCGTGGACAGGCTTACCCTTCAGATCGTTCTGATGAAGATCCAGGGGTATAGCACTCATGAAATAGCCAGGTATCTGAAGATTACCGAAAAGGCGGTTTACAGGCATATGGACAGGCTGAAAGAAAAAGTGAAGAAGATCTTCGAGTAGTTCATGATAATCACAAAGCAGGGTGTGAGAACAAACTCCACCCTGCTTATCATTTATTAGAAAAAATGAAACTTTTGTCAAAACCAGTATTTGAAAATTTTATCAGTAATAAAGTGCAGAATGCTGTTTGGATTGCTATTTTTATGCAACTATTTCTTGTTGCTCTTGACAAAATAATTTTTAGAGATTAAACTTATAACAGTGTTATATATCACTGTTATATAGGAGGTGTGCAAAATAAACGGAAATGGAACGACTTTAGAAAATATCCACCGGGCAGCGAAAGCAGAATTTTTAGAAAAAGGATATAAAGACGCTTCCCTGCGGAATATTGTGAAATCCGTGGGAATGACTACCGGAGCCTTTTACGGATATTATAAAAGTAAAGAAGAACTTTTTGAAGCCATCGTTGGTGAGCATTACGAATATATTCTCAAACGTTTTATAAAGGCACAGCAGGAGTTTGCCGAACTACCAGCTGCCCAGCAGCCGGAAGTCATGAGTGACATTTCGGGGCTTTGTATGTACGATATGCTCCATTATGCGTACGAACATTTAGAGGAATGTAAACTGATCCTCTGCTGTTCGGAAGGAACAAAATTTGCCAGGCTAATTGATGAAATGGTGGAGATTGAAGTGGAAGGGACTCATGCCTATCAGGAGGTTTTAAGGAAGCTTGGAAGGCCCTCTCCGCATATCGATCCTTCGCTGGAGCATATTCTGATCACCGGAATGTTTCATACCTTTTTTGAATTGATCATCCACGAAATGCCGCTCAAAGATGCCGAAAACTACGTCAGAGAAATGCGCGCCTTTTATACAGCGGGATGGATGAAAATTATGGGGCAGTAATGCCTTATAATTTTTGCTTGGTAGTTAGCTAAAACTAATCTAAATTCGGATATTGTAAGAACATAGACGTGTTCTCTTTATCATAAACACAAAGAAAAGGAGGAATTTTTTTGAAAAAGCAATCCAATTTATCACGCCTGCTGGAAATTGCAGGCAGCCATAAGTACCTGACCTATGCTTCCTGGGTGCTTTCTGCGATCAGTGCCCTGATTGCTCTGGTACCATTCTATTACATCTGGAAAATGATCAAGGAAGTATTGGAGGTGGCACCGAATTTTGACCAGGCACAGAACCTGACCGGTAATGGCTGGATGGCAGTATTGTTTGCGGTTATAGCGGTGCTTGTCTACATAGCAGGGCTGATGTGTTCCCATTTGGGAGCATTTCGTATTGCCACAAACCTGCGTATCCAGACCATGGAGCATATTGTTAAGTTGCCTCTTGGGTTTGCCGAGAGTTTTGGCAGCGGAAAACTGCGCAAGATTGTCAACGAATCCAGCGCAGCCACCGAAACCTATCTCGCCCATCAGCTTCCCGACAGAGCCAATGCCATTGCAACCCCCTGCGGTCTTTTGGTGCTGTTGTTCGTGTTTGACTGGAGACTGGGACTATTGAGTCTTGTTCCGGTTGTGCTGGGGTTTCTGATCATGATGGCAATGACCGGAAAGCAGATGCAGGAAAAGATGAAAGAATACCAGAATGCGCTGGATGATATGTCCAATGAAGCGGTAGAGTATGTCCGTGGGATTCCGGTGGTAAAAACCTTTGGCCAGACGATCTTTTCCTTTAAGAAGTTTAAAGACTCCATTGACCGGTATAAAGTATGGGTGATTGCTTATACCAGGCAGCTTCGGACACCGATGATGTTCTATACAGCTGCGATCAACGGCGTTTTTGCCACACTGATTGCCGGAGGACTGTTGCTTACGCAAGACGGTGTGACTTCCGGTTTCTTACTGGATCTTATTTTCTATATCATCATTACACCGGTTATTTCTGTCACACTGACACGCATTATGTTCCAAAGTGAAAACGCCATGATCGTAGACGACGCTTTACAGAGAATTGACAGCGTTTTGCATTTGAAGCCTCTGGAGGAAACGAAACATTCAAAGCATCCTCAAAACGCTTCCGTGGAGCTGAAATCGGTTCATTTCAGCTATGATGGAGAAAAAGAAGTATTAAAAGATATTTCACTGACCATTCCTGCAGGACAGACGGTAGCTTTTGTAGGTCCATCCGGCGGTGGAAAAACAACCCTTGCCAACCTGATTTCCCGATTCTTTGATCCCCAGAGCGGAATGGTAAAAATCGGTGGTGTTAATGTGAAAGACATCCCGAAAGAGGAACTCATGAACACGGTGTCTTTCGTATTTCAGAACAGCCGTCTGATCAAGGCATCCATTCTGGAAAATGTGCGTATGGGAAAACCGGAAGCTGCCCGTGAGGAAGTTCTGACTGCCCTTCATCACGCGCAATGCGATGATATTCTGGAAAAACTCCCACAGGGTGTGGATACGGTCATCGGTACAAAGGGTGTCTATCTTTCCGGCGGCGAGCAGCAACGAATTGCCATTGCCCGTGTGATGCTGAAAAATGCTCCGATTATCATTCTGGATGAAGCCACTGCCTTTGCTGACCCGGATAACGAAAGCCGCGTACAGGCTGCTTTCTCAAGACTTTCCGAGGGTAAGACCGTGATTATGATTGCCCACAGGCTTTCTACCGTAACAAATGTGGATCAGATTTTTGTCATTTGCGACGGACGGGTTGCCGAGTGCGGAAACAGTCGCGAATTGCTTGCAAAAGACGGTATATTCAGCCGTATGTGGAAAAATTACCAGACTTCCGTGCAATGGAAGGTAACAAAGGAGGTGCAGTGATATGATCAAAAAACTGCAGAAAAAATATGCCCTGTCTGAACAGGGAGCAAAAGACCTGATCAAAGGCTGCCTGGCCTGTGTCCTTCAGAATCTGTCTTTTATGTTTCCGGTGGGACTTTTATATTACCTGGTCAGCGATCTGATGAACGGGGGTGTTCCCGGTGGGAAAATTCCATTTTATGTGGCAGGCTGCGTGGTGTGTATCGGCTTGATTCTGCTGACCACTTTCTTTCAATACAATGCGACCTATTTTGCCACTTACAAAGAAAGCGGTATCCGCCGCATTACCCTGGCAGAGCATCTGCGCAAAATCCCCCTTTCCTTTTTCGGGAAAAAGGATTTAGCCGATCTTACCAGTACCATTATGGCGGATTGCACCTTCCTGGAGCAGAGTTTTTCGCATTTTATCCCTGAGCTTGCGGGTTCGATCATTTCTACAGTTCTGATTTCCATTGGTCTGCTCTTTACGGACTGGAGAATGGCACTGGCTGCCTTATGGGTTCTGCCGGTTGCCTTTGCGATTGTGGGATTTTCCGCAAAGATTCAGGAAAATCTGAATCAGAAAGCCATGGATGTAAAGATGGCCTGCGCAGACGGGATACAGGAGTGCATTGAAACGGTTCGTGACCTGAAAGCGAACAATGCGGAACAGGCATATTTAAAAGGTCTGGAAAAGAAGATCCGTGCCGTGGAGCATCGTTCCATCCTCAATGAATTCGGCCTTGCTGTTTTTGTGGTTTCCGCATCGCTGGTGCTGAAGCTTGGTATTGCAACGGTTGCGCTGGTGGGAGCTGTTTTGCTCATGCAAGGAAGCCTCTCCGTGCTTACATTCTTTATGTTCCTTCTGGTAGTATCCCGTTTATATGACCCTCTGCAGGGCGCACTCCAGAATCTTGCGGCAGTCATCAGTACACGAACCAACATTGCCCGTATGAATGAAATTCTCGATCATCCGATCCAGCAGGGCAGCGACAGGCTTTCCAATCAGGGGTATGATATTGTCTTTGACCATGTTGGGTTTGCCTACAATACCGGAGAAACCGTATTGAAAGATGTTTCCTTTACGGCAAAACAGGGAGAGGTTACGGCTTTGGTCGGCCCATCTGGCGGCGGAAAAACAACCGTATCCCGGCTGGCAGCAAGGTTCTGGGATATTAACAGAGGAAAGATTACCGTGGGAGGCATGGATGTATCCCGAATTGACCCGGAAACACTGCTTTCTCTGTATTCCATCGTATTCCAGGATGTTACACTGTTTGACAATACGATTCTGGAAAATATCCGAATCGGAAACAAAGACGCCACAGATGAACAAGTCATTGCTGCTGCGAAACTTGCCAATGTGGATGAATTTGCGGAAAAACTGCCGGATGGATGGCATACCAATATCGGGGAAAATGGCTGTGAACTTTCCGGCGGAGAGCGCCAGCGTATCTCTATTGCCCGTGCATTTCTGAAAAATGCGCCGATCATTCTTTTAGATGAAGCTACTGCTTCCCTGGATGTGGAGAATGAAACTCTGATACAGACAGCCCTTTCCCGTCTGATCGCAGATAAAACGGTTCTGGTCATCGCCCACAGGATGCGTACCGTAGCAGGAGCAGATAAAATTGTTGTCCTTTCTGATGGCACCGTGGCAGAAGAAGGATCACCAAAGGATCTGGAAGAAAAGAATGGTGTATATGCCCATATGGTAAAACTGCAGACAGAAAGCCAGAATTGGAAACTTGCATAAAGAAAAAGGAGGGCTGGTTATGCAAACATTAGGCGTTGTGGAGGATACCCTGTTTGTCCCTATGCTGGGCAGAATCTATGCCAGTGAGCATTACCCGCAAATTTTATATGATAAAAAAGCATTGGAATTGAAAAAGAAGCTACCTTCAGACTTGATTAAACAGAATATGCAGAGCCAGTATACCCTTTTGGCCTCTGCTTCCCGGTCTGCTAATATGGATCGGATTATTCGGACTTTTCTGGAACGCAGACCGGACGGTGTGATTGTCCAGTTGGGCTGTGGTCTGGAGACAACCTATCACCGATGTGATAACGGAAAGACACACTGGTATGCCATGGATCTGCCTCATGTAATCGAATACCGGCGGGGACTTCTTCCCGAACCAGAGAGGGAATTATATATTTCCGGGGATGCCTTTGCAAAGGATTGGATCAAAAAAGTTCGCAATGATGTACTTGATGCTCCTATTCTCGTTACTGCAGGCGGGTTATTTCATTATTTTGAGGAACATAAGGTCATTGCCCTTCTGCGTATGATTGGGCAATTTGGAAATATGGAAGTTGTTTTTGATACGGTGAACAAAAGAGGAATGACCATGATGAAGAAAAAATATATGAAACAGGTCGGCCATGCCGATGCACAAATGTTCTTTTATGTGGATTCAGCGGAAGAACTGGCAGCAAAGATCGGGGGTAATGTGAAGGTGATTGCGGAGGAACCATACTATCGTTACATCCCTAAAAATGGCTTAAAGTTGTCCACAAAGGTCAGTATGGCGGTTTCTGATCAATTCAAGATGGTAAAGATGATACATCTAAAACTATAGTGGATATACAATATCAGAGAGATAGAACTTTATCATTTTTTCGGACGCACTGATGAAACACCATCAAAAGCCGCCTTCTATCACCAGCGTGCAAAATTAAAAGATAATGCACTATGGGAACTTTTGCAAATCTTTAACCAGAAGCTTCAACCAACTCTATACAGAAACCGTTATCGTTTGGTTGCTTGTGACGGTTCTGTTGCTGATGAAGTTGATCCGGAACTTCTGGCAAAAGTATTGGCTAATCCAGAGATGTGGGCATTGCTCAATTCACTGGCGAAAACGATGAAGTAATGAAAAATAGTGAAAAAATAGTGTGATTTTAGTGAAAAAACAATTCATAAAACGATATAATATATGGATAAAATGAGGATATTTATTGTGTATATGGATATTCTATCTCCATCAGTAAACTAAGTAAAATAAAAATTCTGCTTTACAAATAACAGATAAAGTATTAAAATAAACAAAAAGATATCTTCAGGGCAGGGTGAGATTCCCTACCGGCGGTAAAGCCCGCGAGCCGAGAGGCATGATCCGGTGAGATTCCGGGGCCGACAGTACAGTCTGGATGGAAGAAGATGATAGTACAGTTGATTTTTTGTATGAATGAATGTAGTATCAGAGCTCTGAGATGGTGATCCATTTCAGAGCTTTTTATATAGGAAAATCAGACATTCATTTATCAATCATATGTAACAGATCAATTCCACCCTGCAGATATTTCTGCAGGCTTTTTTTGTATCTGGTACATCGTTTTCGAAATAACTATACCATTCACTTGTCTGTGAATCCGATTGCACATGTTTAAAAGCCTCGGCGTAGCCCAGGCAAAGAACAGGAATAAGAAAGAAGGAATAGAAATGACGGATCAGGAATATATGCTTCGGGCTATTCAACTGGCCAAAAAAGGAGAAGGCTGGACGAATCCCAATCCTATGGTAGGGGCAGTGATCGTAAAAGACGGAAAGATCATCGGGGAAGGCTATCATAAAAAGTATGGAGAACTTCACGCGGAACGTAATGCAATTGCTTCTCTTACAGAATCAGCAGAAGGTGCGGTGATTTATGTCACGTTGGAGCCTTGCTGTCATCATGGTAAAACACCTCCATGTACGGAAGCGATCATTGAACAGAAGATCAGAAAAGTGGTGATCGGTTCCAGAGATCCGAATCCGAAAGTGGCAGGAAAAGGTGTACAGATGTTAAGGGAAGCCGGTGTAACAGTAGTTGAAGATTTTATGAGAGAAGAATGTGATCAGCTGAACCCGGTGTTTTTCCATTATATTACTACGAAGACTCCTTATGTGGTAATGAAGTATGCCATGACACTGGATGGGAAGATCGCAACGAAAACAGGAGCATCAAAATGGATCACCGGAGAATCTGCACGAAAAGAAGTACAGCATATGCGGCATCAGTACATGGGAATCATGGCTGGTATTGGAACTGTGCTTGCAGATGATCCGATGTTAAACGTCCGGGTAGAAGGCTGGAAAAGTCCTGTCAGGATTGTGTGTGACAGTAAGCTCAGGATCCCGCCGGGCAGTCAGATTGTAAAAAGTGCGGAAAAGTACCGGACGATCGTGGCTTATGCAGAACAGAAAAATGCAAAAGAGAAAATAAAAATATTACATACCATGGGAGTTGAAACCATTTACTGTCCCGACGAAAAGAATCAGATAGACCTTAAGAAGCTGATGGCAGATCTTGGAAACAGAGGCATTGACAGCATCCTCCTGGAGGGAGGAGGTACGTTAAATGACAGTGCACTGCGAGCTGGAATTGTAAAGGAAGTACAGGCTTTTGTGGCACCAAAGCTGTTTGGCGGTGTGGCTGGGAAGACACCGGTAGAGGGTATTGGAGTTGAACTGCCGTCTGAAGCAGTGGAACTGAAATATACAGATATCTGCCAGATCGGTGAGGATATCCGGATAAAATGTCAGGTGTGTGATAAAAAACAGGAGGAATCATGTTTACAGGAATCGTAGAAGAGAAAGGAAAAGTCCGTTATATACAGCTGACAGGGGAATCAGGGATCCTGGCAGTGAAAGCCCGGAAAGTCCTGGAAGGGACAAGGATCGGTGACAGTATCGCTGTGAATGGTGTGTGTCTGACAGTTACGTCGATTCAGCCGGACGGATTTACTGCCGATGTGATGGCAGAGACGATCAGAAGAAGCAGTCTTGGCAGCTGCAAGGCCGGAAGCCAGGTAAACCTGGAACGTGCAATGGCTGCAGACGGCAGGTTCGGGGGACACATAGTAAGCGGCCATATTGATGGGACTGGCGTGATACGTTCCATGCTCCGGGAAGAAAATGCCATCTGGGTATCAATTGAGACATCGCCACAGATTTTGCATCTGATCGTGGAAAAAGGATCCGTCTGTATTGATGGGATCAGTCTGACAGTTGCAAGGGTTGATGAAGCTGGTTTTCAGGTGTCGGTCATTCCACATACAGGAGAAGAAACCACTCTTTTGGAAAAGGTGCCGGGGGATCTGGTTAATCTGGAAAATGATGTGATCGGAAAATACGTAGAAAAACTGCTTGGCATCAGAAAAAACGAAGAAGAGAAAAAAGAATCCGGAATTACGATGGAGTTTCTTGAAGAATTCGGGTTTTAGAACAGGAGGATATACACTATGTCACAAAATTATCAGTACAACACAATTGAAGAAGCACTTAGGGATCTTAAGGAAGGAAAAATAGTTCTGGTCACAGATGATCCGGACAGAGAAAATGAGGGAGATCTGATATGTGCGGCAGAGTTTGCGACCAGAGAAAATATTAATTTCATGGCGACCTATGCAAAGGGTCTTATCTGTACACCGATGAGTGCAGAAATTGCGGTGAGATTGAACTTTCCGCCGATGGTTGCGGAGAATACGGACAATCACAGTACAGCATTTACCGTGGCAGTAGATCACGCAGATACAACCACAGGTATCTCTGCGGAAGAGC
This sequence comes from Blautia obeum ATCC 29174, assembly GCF_025147765.1. NCBI lineage: Bacteria > Bacillati > Bacillota > Clostridia > Lachnospirales > Lachnospiraceae > Blautia > Blautia obeum. Next base: position 3,482,274 of record NZ_CP102265.1, on the reverse strand, counting down.
GCTCCTATACTATCATGAAGTGTGTGGATGATCAGTCAAAACCGGAGGATTTCAGAAGACCGGGACATGTGTTTCCGCTTATTTCCAGAAAAGGCGGGGTTTTGGTACGAAATGGCCATACAGAGGCAACAACAGATCTTATGAGACTTGCCGGACTGAAAGAATGCGGCGTGTGCTGTGAAGTTATGAAAGAAGATGGAACTATGATGCGTACATCACAGCTATGGGAAATGGCAAAAGAGCATAACCTTACATTTATTACGATCCGTGATCTGCAGGATTATATAAGAATACATGAAAAGCATGTAAAGGAGGAAGCCGTTGCAAACCTCCCAACGCAGTACGGTGATTTTAAAATGTATGGTTATATCAATGATATTACAGGAGAGCATCATCTGGCACTGGTAAAAGGTGATCTGGGAGATGGTGAGGATGTGCTTTGCCGGGTACATTCGGAGTGTCTGACAGGGGATGCATTCGGATCGCTCAGATGTGACTGTGGCCTGCAGCTGCAGACAGCGATGCGCCAGGTAGAAGCAGAAGGCCGAGGAATCATTCTGTATATGAGACAAGAAGGCCGAGGAATCGGACTGATCAATAAGATCAAAGCATATGCGCTTCAGGAGCAGGGATACGATACTGTGGAGGCTAATGTGAAGTTAGGGTTTGCACCGGATCTCAGAGAGTACTGGGTCGGGGCACAGATACTGTCAGACCTTGGTGTGAAATCATTAAGATTACTGACAAATAATCCGGATAAAGTCTATGGACTTGGCGAATTCGGACTGAAGATCAATGAGAGAGTACCTCTGGAGATTCCGGCACAAAAGTATGACCGGAAGTATATGAAGACGAAGCAGGAAAAGATGGGTCATATTTTTAAAGAAATAAATTTATAAAAAACAGCAAATATCAGGAGGAAGAAAAAATGAGACAGATCAATTTAGTAGAAGGAAAAGTAGTAGCACCGGAGGGAATGAAGGTTGGTATCGTGGCAGCGAGATTCAATGAAATTATTGTGAATAAATTATTGGGAGGGGCAGTCGACGGACTGGTAAGACATGGAGTAGAAGAAGAGAACATTACTGCAGCATGGGTACCGGGAGCATTTGAGATTCCGATTACAGCACAGAAGATGGCACAGTCAGGAAAATATGATGCAATTATCTGCGTTGGAGCTGTCATCCGTGGAGATACTTCACATTATGATCTGGTGTGTAATGAATCTGCCAAGGGAATCGCACAGGTTGAACTTGCAACAGGAATCCCGGTTTTATTCGGAGTGATCACGACTGAAAATATCGAGCAGGCTATTGCGCGTGCAGGAAGCAAAGCGGGAAATAAAGGCTATGATTGTGCATTATCTGCGATTGAGATGGTCAATCTGATGAAGCAGCTCTAAAAGACAGGAAAATAAATGATGACAAAAACGATCATATTCGATTATGATGGAACGATCCATCATACCCTTGGAATCTATGAACCGGCATTTCGTGAAACCTATCAGTGGCTGACAGAACAGAAGGTTACCGAAGAACGGGAGATAGGCTCGGTGGAAATTGCCGGCTGGCTGGGACTTAACAGTAAGGAGATGTGGAATACATTTTTGCCGGAACTGGATCAGAGCTATAAAGAGCAGGCAAGCAGGATGGTAGGAGATCTGATGGTAAGACAGATCAGGAAACATAAGGCAGTGTGGTATCCGGGAGCAGAGGAGATGCTAACAGCTTTGAAGAACCGGGGATATCACCTTGTGATCTTAAGTAACTGTAAAGCTTCATATCGTGAGGCACACTGGAAGGAATTTGGGATGGAACGATGGTTTGATCGTTTTTATGACTGTGAATCATACAGATTCCGTCCAAAGACAGAAATTGTGCAGGAAATCATCCGGGAATATAGTGGCCCTTATCTGGTAGTCGGAGACAGGAGACAGGATCTGGAATGTGCCAGGTCCTGCAAAAGCCCTTTTATAGGATGCCTGTATGGATATGGTGAGAAAGGGGAACTGAATGGGGCTGATTATTATGCAGAACATATAGAGGATATACTGCAGATGGTGATATGATTTTTGCAATATAAAAATCTGAAGGAAAAAAGTTAAAAATAAGTACTTCTGTAAAATAAAAGGATATAGAAAATTTGCAACAATTTGTTGCAAATTCTGAGGCGGGGATGATTTTAGGATAGTCATAGTGATAGAGGTAATCCACTTTCCTAACCCCATCTGTACAGTAAAGTTCTCAAGTCCAGTTGTACAAAGCGCTACTGCACGAGGAACCAGATGGAATGCATCTCCACTTCCTAAAAGAACTGCCATAATTCCAAACATGGTAAACTGTCGGTTTCCTTTGCCTTTGCGGATTATTTATAGATTTTACTGTGGAAGATTTTGCATAAAGTGTTTTCCGTGCTTGTGTGTACCATTATCTGATATCAAAGCAGTACAGGGTGATTCCGGCCATGCACAGGTCAATATGATTACGGATGCGTACTCTCATATTCCGGATGATGACCAAAGGAAAAATGCAGAGCTTTTTAAAGAAGCATTTTATGAGAAAAAGAATCTGAATCCAGAGAGGCGGGCGTTGCTCAATTTGTTGGCGAAAACGATGAAGTAATGAAAAATAGTGAAAAAATAGTGTAATTTTAGTGAAAAAAACAATTCGTAAAACGATATAATATATGGATGAAATGAGGATATTTATTGTGTATACGGATATTCTATCTCCATCAAATCTATCGAGATCTCCATCATTTGATGATAGAATGATGGAGATAAATCTGAAATGAAGGAGATTCCTATGAGAGACTTTGATTTTATTGTAAGTCCTGCAAAGTTGTTAACACCTGAAATTGTTCAGATGGTTAGCAGCATCCATGAACATAAAGGCAAACAGGAATTATTTCTCGAAGCCAATGTAGATGAATTGAAAACACTCTTAGAAGTTGCATTGATTCAGAGTACGGGAGCATCCAACCGAATCGAAGGTATATTTACAAGCGATAAGCGTTTGGAAGAATTGGTAAGTCAAAAAGCAGAACCCCGCAACCGATCTGAGCAGGAAATTGCTGGTTATCGTGAAGTACTTTCCACAATTTACGAAGGTTATGAATATATCAACCCAAGACCGAACATTATTTTGCAGTTACATTGAGATCTGTACTCCTATTCACAGGGGGCTGCTGGTGGAAGTTATAAGAATTCCGATAATGTAATTGCAGAAACAGATGCCGAGGGTCATCAGAAGGCACGTTTTATTCCAGTTCCCGCATTTCAGACTGATGAAGCAATGGAAGAACTTTGCGCTCGCTTCCTTGAAGCATGGGAAGCTGACCGCATTGATAAACTGGTTTTGATTCCCATGTTCATTCTGGACTTTCTGTGTATCCATCCTTTCAATGACGGAAATGGTAGGATGAGCCGTTTGCTCACTTTATTGCTTTTTTATAAGGCGGGATACATCGTTGGAAAATATATCAGTATGGAAATGTTGATTGAAAAGACAAAGGAAACATATTATGAAGCCCTTCAAGCAAGTTCTACTGGCTGGCATGAGGGAGAAAACAGCTATGAGCCTTTTGTTAAATATTATCTGGGTATCATGTTGAAAGCATACAATGAATTCGAAAGCCGTGTAGAGCATTTGAAGCATCGGAGTCTTTCTAAGCCTGATAGAATTAAAGCGGTTATTGATAACAAGGTTGGCAAAATTACAAAGAAAGAAATCATGGAGCTTTGTCCTGATATAAGCAAAATTACCGTGGAAAGGACTTTGACGAATCTGGTTAAGAGTGGGTATATCGCAAAAGTTGGTGCAGGTCCATCTACTGGTTATGTCCGTGTTTAAAAATATGAAAGCAGCTTATAAATTTAAAGTGTCCTTGACAAAGGGTACACTTTACAGGTGAAATCTAAATCGAAGTTTGTCTTGCTGTGTTCAAATCACAAAAAGGTCATCGTTTCACGATTATGGTAAAACGATGATCTTTTTTATTTCTTCCAATAACAGATTAGCAACAGGAGTGAATATTTGATATTTTTTCCATATAACATACATTTTTGTGTGGAGAGGTGGTGTGATCGGACGGAAGCATAAATCACTTTCTGCATTTGTTTCTACTAACTTTTCAAAGGTAAGCTCAACCCCCAGCCCTTCACGGACAAAAACGGCACCGTTATTGCAGAGATTAAATGTCGCTAATATATTAAGTCGGTCAAGGTTATCGGAACACCAACGGGGTAAATCCATTTTAGCAGACTGTTCCGAACAAAAAATAGGAATATCCAATAAATCATCAAAGGCAATAGCCTCTTTTGCGGCTAATGGATTGTCCTTTCTCATCAGAACACCCCATGTATCGTATTCAGGCACTTCAAGATAATTGTATTTTGATAAATCGGGCGGTTCTACTATAAATGCCATATCCAGAAGTCCACGGTCTAATCGTTCTGTTACCTGTTCGGTATCACCGCTGGTAACATGATAATGGATATTGGGATAAATGCTGCTTAACTTTTTTACAGCACGGGCAAGATATTTTACAAGATAGGATTCTGCACAGCCAATATAAATATCACCTCCTGTGATATCATCCATTGCCTGAAATTCGTTTGTGATTTTGTCAGCCATGGCCAGTAAATCTTCTGCTCTTTTTCGCAGAAGCATACCCTCATCAGTAAGACTGACGCTTGTGCTGCCACGCTTAAATAGTTTTTTGCCAAGCTCTTGTTCCAGATCTTTCATCTGTTTAGACAGCGTTGGCTGTGTAACATGAAGTCTTTCAGCAGCCCTTGACATATTTCCTTCACGTGCAATTTCAAGAAAATAACGAAGTACACGAATTTCCATAGTACACCTCCAACCTTTTTTATTATCCTATACTCAAATGATATTCCTGTCAAGAATATCGTGATATGAATTATAAGTATTAGATATATCGTTTGAAGCATGTATAATTTAAGCAGGAGGTGCAGACAGATGGCAGAAGCAAATGACAAATATGGAATAATTTATCAGAATCTTGTGGACGCAGGCTGTAATCAGAAAACAATCCAGTGTTGCATGAAACTGGCACAAGAAAACAATGTAGAAGCGCTGTTATCACAGTTATGTATGTATAGAAAACATTTAATGGAACAGACACATATTTATCAGGATAACATAGATTGCCTGGATTATTTGATCTACTCGTTAAAGAAATCTAATGAAAATAGATAAGGAGAATGTAAATGACAGATTATAAAATTATTCAAACAATTAACGGACCGGAAGATGTAAAAAAATTGTCTATGGAGCAGCTGGAGGAACTTGCTTCGGAAATCAGAGAGGCATTGTTTAACCGGCTGACTAAAATCGGCGGTCACTTTGGTCCAAATTTCGGTATGGTGGAGGCAGAGATTGCCATGCATTATGTTTTCTCTTCGCCTAAGGATAAGTTTATATTTGATGTATCTCATCAGAGCTATCCTCATAAGATTTTGACCGGAAGAAAGAATGGATATATTTCCGATGAGCACTTTTCAGAGGATTCCGGTTATACAAATCCGGAAGAAAGTGAACATGACTTCTTCAATGTAGGTCACACTTCGACCTCAGTTTCTTTAGCTACGGGTCTGGCTAAGGCGAGAGATATAAAAGGAGATAAAGAAAATATTATTGCAATTATTGGTGATGGCTCCCTCTCAGGCGGTGAAGCACTAGAGGGATTGAATGTAGCTGGATCAGAGATTAACTCCAATTTAATTATTATAGTAAATGATAATGAGCAGTCGATTGCCGAAGTACATGGCGGAATGTATAAAAATCTTGCCGAATTAAGAGAGACAGGCGGAACTGCTTCCAATAATCTCTTCAAAGCGTTTGGATTAGATTATATATATGAGGAAAACGGCAATGACATAGCATCACTGATTTCCTTATTCCGCAAGGTGAAAGATACGGATCATCCAATCGTAGTCCATATCCATACACAAAAAGGAAAGGGATATGAGATTGCTGAAAAAGACAAAGAGGGATGGCATTGGTGTATGCCATTTGACCGTGAAACAGGCAAACCAACAATCTCTTTTGGCGATGGAGAAGATTATACATCTATCACTGCTGAGTATATTATGCGAAAAGCAAAAAGTGATTCTGAGCTTCTTGTGATTACTCCTGCTATGCCGGGCAGTGCAGGCTTAAATCAGGAACAGCGAAAGGAGCTTGGATTGCAGTATGTGGATGTAGGGATTGCGGAAGAACAGGCGGTTGCCATGGCATCTGGTGCTGCAAAAAACGGTGCGAAGCCGCTTGTGGTTACAAACACAACCTTTATTCAAAGAGCGTATGACCAGATTTCCCATGATGTATGTATTAACAATAGTTCTGTCACGATTCTCTTAAACTACAATTCTTTTGATAGTTTGACAGATGTTACGCATCTTGGAATTTTTGGACTGGCGGCATACACGAATGTTCCGAATCTGGTAGTGCTTGCACCTACCTCAAAAGATGAATACCTTTCTATGCTTGATTGGTCAGTTGATCAAAGGGAACATCCTGTTATGATTCTCATCCCCGGAAATCAGGTAACCTATCGTGAAGCAGATAAGGATTTTGACAGACTGAATCATTTTAAAGTGGAAGAAGCTGGTGAAAAGGTTGCAATTCTGGCACTTGGTGATTTTTATCAGCGTGGTGAACAGCTCAGTGCAAAAATAAAAGCAGAACTTGGCTTTACGCCGACACTGATCAATCCTCGTTTTGCTTCTGGTATTGACAAAGAATTACTGGAAAGTCTTTCCGAAAGACATCAGATGGTCATTACCATGGAAGACGGTATTTTAAGCGGCGGTTTTGGCGAGAAAATAGCTTCCTTCTATGGTAGTTCTGATATGAAAGTGAAAAATTACGGACTTGAGAAGAAATTTTATGACCGATATGACCCAAATGAATTACTGAAAGAGGTTGGTATGACACCGGCTCAGATTATTGCGGATATTTGCAATCAGTTAAAATAAGAATTGGGAGGCTGGAAGTAGTGACACCAGAATTGTAATTCCGGGTTCAAGCAATCCTGATCACATCATGGAGAACACGCAGTTGTATGATTTTGAATTAACTGACGAAGAGATGGAGCAGATTGAGGCTTTGGAAAAAAATGAGAAGCATGACTGGTACTAAGATTGAAGAATAAAAAGATAAGGTGATGGAAATGAAGATATTAGTATTAAATGGAAGTCCACATTCACAGGGAAGTACAAAAGATATGGTTAATGCATTTAAGAAAGGAGCTGAGAGTGCAGGACATATCGTTGATGTGGTGGATGTATGCAAAAAGAAGATAGGTGGGTGTTTGACATGTGAATACTGTCATAGCAAAGGACACGGTGAGTGTATTCAGAAGGATGATATGCAGGAAGTATATAATCTTTTGAAAGAAGCAGAAATGCTTGTTATTGCATCGCCCATTTATTATCACGGCATATCCGGTCAGCTAAAATGTGTAATCGACAGATTTTATTCTGCGGCATATCCGAGAGGACCGAAGAATTTGAAAAAAGTTGCCATGATACTTAGCTCCGGAGATGCTAATATGTATGAGGGTGCTCTTTTCTCGTTCAAAGGAGACTTTCTGGATTATCTTGGACTTGAAAACATGGGTGTGTTTACAGCACATGGGTCTGAAAACAAGAGCGAGAAAAAGAGAGAAGAACTAAGGGCGTTCGGGGCATCGCTGCGTTAGGTAAATTCCATTTGGCGAGATGTCGATAGACCATAAAATTGTTTTTTTCTAAAGCAGACTATTGATTGTATTTATATTAAGTTTTCAACAACAATGTAACCATTGAAATTACATCTGTTTTTTGATATGATTACTGTCAAAGAGAGGTGTTTATAATGCAGATTTCAAGCAGATTTACAATGGCAATCCATATGTTTGCCTGTATAGATATATTTTCGGATCAGAAGATGACTAGTGATTTTATGGCAGCAAGCATTGGAACTAATCCGGTGATTGTTCGTAAAATATTGCAACAATTAAAGGCTGCTGGTCTTATTGAAGTTGCAAGAGGGACAGGCGGTGTGACAATTACCAGACCATTGGAGCAGATTACATTCCTTGATGTGTATAAAGCAGTGGAATGTGCACCAGATGAAGAACTGTTTCATTTTCATGAGAATCCCAATCAGAAATGTCCGGTAGGAAAGAATATTCACCATGTTCTTGATAAGAGACTGTTAGAAGTACAGAAGGCAATGGAGGAAAAACTTTCAGAAATGACACTTGCTGATGTGAAAAAAGATATTGCAGTGTATACAGAGGAAGAGTAGCCTACAGAAGGCTTCGGATGAGTGATTATATCATCACAATTTCCGGAGCCTTTTCGTTTTTCATAATCAATGTAAAATCTTCAAAAGGAGTTGTAACAAAAAAAGTTACAAAAAGTTTGATGTAACTATTGACATTACATTAAACGGATGATATTGTATAGCTACAAGATGTAATAATCATTGTTACAACATATCGAGGAGGTAATTTAAAATGCAGAAAGTAGTAGAATTTTTACAGAAAAATTCAGTTCAGTACTTAGCAACAGTCGGAAGAGATGGAAAGGCAAAATGCCGTCCATTCATGTTCTGTTTTGAGCAGGACGGAAAGCTTTGGTTCTGTACTAACAACACAAAGGATGTTTACAAGGATATGTTAGCAAATCCTGAAGTAGAAGTATCAGTATCTTCCCCTGAATACGCATGGATTCGCCTTCATGGCAAAGCAGTATTTGAGGACAACAAGAGTGTAAAGGAAGGATGCATGAACAATCCTATCGTTAAGGGACAGTACCAGACAGCAGATAATCCTATTTTTGAGGTATTCTATCTTGAAAATCCGCATGGTTTAATCGCAGATTTCTCTGGAAATCCACCTTATGAATTTTAAAGATAATTAACAGAAAAAATTACAGTCTTCGGGACAAGGTGTAATTCCTGACCGGCAGTATAGTCTGCGAGCAAAAGCTGATATGGTGCAATTCCATAACCGACGGTAAAGTCCGGATGAGAGAAGATATGATAAAACAAGTCCCGCAGGGAATCCCGTCCTGCGGGCTGTTTTAAATTCAGGCATATCTCACAAAAAGGAGATTTATGAGTAACAATACAGCAACTATTAAAACAAGAAAAAATTTAGTTTCTACAAGAACGATAACAATGACAGCTCTACTGGCAGCTATATCATATGTGTTGGCATTTTTAGAGTTTCCGGTTCCTTTGAGTCCATCATTTGGCGAATTTCTGCCATTTATTAAGACTAAGCTGGACGTTGTGCTATTCAATGCATTGCCGTTTAATATCTTAAAAGGCTTGGTAATTGGAGCAATTGCCATGATGATATATAAAAAACTTACACCGATACTGAAAGGAGAGACTTTGAAATGACAAAAATGGATTATCTTAAACTTCTGGTGGATGAAATTCATTCAACAACAGTTGCAACGATAGGTTCAGATGGACATCCTCAGACAAGAATCATAGATATGATGTACTATGATGAAGAAGGTGTGTATTTCCTTACAGCAAAGGGAAAAGCATTTTATGACCAGTTAATGGAGCAGCAGTATGTGGCAATATCCGCAACAAAAGACAAAATTGCGGTGTCTCTGCGTGGAAAAATAAAGAACATCGGAAAAAAGAATCTTGATATTATGTTTGAAAAAAATCCATATATGAAGAAAATCTATCCGGGAGATACGAAAGACGCAATCGAAGTGTTTCGGCTGTATGAGGCACAGGGAGAGTATTTTGATATCAGCAATCCATCAAATATTGTGAGGGATACTATAACAATTGGAAAAACCGAGGCAGTTCAGACAGGGTATTTTATTGGAAAAGAATGTATTGGATGCAAACTGTGTTGCTCTGTATGTCCGCAAAAATGCATTGATATATCTTCAGTTCCGGTTACTATCAACCAGAATCATTGTCTGCATTGCGGAAGATGTGCAGAAATTTGTCCGAAGCAGTGTATTGAGAAAAGAGGTTCATTATGATTTTTAAGAAAATCAGAAAAGGGCATGCTGACTGGAGAAACTTTTTATGTAGTACTCCGGCAAGGGATTATGTATTCCAAAAAGATGCATATGAAGATCAGATTGACAGGGCAGCAAAGAATATAAGAAATACAGACTGTGTTATAATCGGGGCAGGAGCCGGGGCATCGACAGCTGCGGGAATCCAATATGGTGGTAAAAGGTTTACAGACAATTTTGCAGAATTTATAAAAAAATACGGTGAGTACTACATGACAGATATGTATGCAGCCGGATTTTATCCATATCCGTCTGAGGAGGCAAAGTGGGGATACTGGTCAAAACATGCATTGATGAACCGCTTTGATCCTCCGGCATTGCCGCTTTATACAGAGCTTTATGATCTTGTAAAGAATAAAGAATATTTTGTACTTACAACCAATGTGGATCATCAGTTTTATAAAGCGGGATTTGATGAAAAAAGAATATTTGCAACACAGGGAGATTATGGGAAAATCCAGTGCCAGAAAGCCTGTCATTCAAAGACTTACGATGCAAAAGACCTGTTTCGTAAAATGGATAAAGCAAGAAGAGACTGCCTGATTCCATCAGAACTTGTACCAAAATGTCCGGTGTGTGGCGGCAATATGGCTATGAATCTCCGTTGTGATAATTATTTTGTGGAAGATGAAGCGTGGCATGAGGCAGCCGACAGGTATGCGGGGTTTCTGGAACAGCATAAAGATAAAAAGGTTGTTCTTTTGGAACTTGGAGTTGGATTTAATACGCCGATTATTATACGTTTCCCTTTTGAAAAGATGGTGAGGGAGAACTCGTCTTATAGTTTGATACGCCTGAATATGGATGAAGCGGTAGTTCCGGAAAGCTTCGGGGAACGTGCAATCGGTATTGGCGGTGATATGGCAAAGGCAATTACTGATATAAGGGGGCTGGTATTATGACACAGGATGAGCAAAGAGAATATCTGATTCAGTATCTTTTAAAAGAAGAGATACCGTTTGGCAGACAGAACATTCCTACGGATAAGCAGGGGCAGGAAAATCTGCTCCGCTCACTTATGAATGTCAGACCGCCAAGACCAATCAGTAATGATTTTTTGAAAATACAGGATGAGTATCTTACAGAAAGAAATATAGAGCGTGGAATCACAGATGTTGACACGCTTGCACCTGTAAAATCCGATTCGAGATTATATATCTGGCAAGGGAATATTACCACTTTGAAATGTGATGCGATCGTGAATGCGTGTAACTCACAGATGCTTGGTTGTTTTTCACCGATGCATGCCTGTATTGATAACTTTATTCATACTTATGCTGGAATGGAACTTCGTCTGAAAATGCATGAAATTATGGCAAAGCAGGGGCATGAAGAAGAGACCGGCAAAGCAAAGATAACATCGGGATACAATCTTCCGACAAAATATATTCTTCATACGGTAGGACCTATTATACAATGGAAAGTCACAAAAGAAGATGAAGACCTGTTGGCAAGCTGCTACACAGAGTGCCTAAAGCTTGCAGCGGATACTGGTGTGGAATCTATTGCATTCTGTTGTTTGTCTACAGGTGTATTCCGTTTTCCACAGCAACGAGCTGCCGAGATTGCAACGAGCACTGTAAAGCAGTATCTTAACAAAGACAGCAGAATAAAAAAGGTAATCTTTAATGTGTTTAAGGATGAAGATTTAAAAATATACAGTGGATTGTTATAAACGTCTGTTGAAATATCCGATAAATCTTATTGTACTGTTACTGCCTGAGAATGTGATTTATATTGGAATCCGATGTTAAGTGAAAGAATGGTGGGAAGAACGAGAATATTATTAAAAAAGTGGACAGTTCACCAATTGGGGGCTGTCCACTGAGAGGACGGCGGTTAGTCACCGCCTCCTACTCAATTTTTAACAGGAAATATTAAAGTTCAAGTGAATCTTCTGCATCAACCCACATCTGTAAATTTCCATCAAGATATAATCTTGCATATTCCAGTGGTTCGTCAATAGCAAGTGTATTTAATGCACAGTCTGATCCAGGCGTGGTTTTTAAGTCCTTCTCAGTTTCCCAGCAGTCAATGCGAAGCATATAGCCGGCACTGGTATAAACATCAATACTGTTGCATTGTGGATTATATTCTGCAAATATTGTTCTCATCGTATCTTATCTCCTTATCGATCAATAAATCATCAGTTACAAAAATCAGAAGCATTTCAATCAGTTCACCATGTCACTTTTATTTTGTGTTATACTGTTTTATATGATTTTCTTGCCCTTGTATTTTCCCTTATCAGAGTTTGTAAACACTGGCGGGACGATATAACACAAGGGAAACAATAAGGGAAAGCTCACCTGCGACAAATCCAGTGTTTTCAAGGGTTTACAGAGAATTTAATAACAAAATATAACAGTTATTAAATCTCTTAAAACAGGTGAAATCTCAATCGGAATTGATCGCGAAGCGACTGCGTTCATGAGCAAGTAGCGAAGCAGATTGCGAATGTCCGCTTTACAAGCTTGAAGAAAAAAGAAATGCACAGTTCTTAGCTTATCGAGAGCTGTGCATTTTTGTAAATAAATACTTTTAATTAGCCGATTACGGCATCCTCTGCTGTAAAATGTTCCAGAGAATTTTCTTTTACCTGAATGCAGATATAAGTAATTCCGGAAATATCGGATGCAAAAAACTGACGTTTTGCAGCAGGTGCGATCTTTAGCCAGTCTCCAGTTGAAAGACTGATTTCTTCTCCATCAATTATGGCTTTGCCGTTACCTGAAAGAATTCCATAGATTTCTTCATTTTCTTTATGAGAATGAACAAATGGGACATTTGCTCCTGCAGGTAGTTCGTTTAAACTGATTTCTGCACCTGTTAAAGACAACTTTTCATGCAGCTCAATTCGGTTTTCCTTTCCAATAGTTGTTTTTGTGTAATTTGCCATAATAATACCTCCATAGTTAATTTGTAGTTTCTGGTCGCTTGGTATTAGTATAGTGTGAGACACATACAAAAACAAGTACGCACCTTTTTGTAACTGTACACTCAAAAATGAATGTGTTACAATGGACTTGGAGGTGAGAATTATGCGAGCAAAAGAAGAATTACCGGAATGCCCAGTTGCAACAGCAGTATCTCTCATCGGAGGAAAATGGAAACTGCTGATTTTGCGTAACTTGAAAGAGCGTCCATGGAGATTCAATGAGCTACAACGAAGTATAGATGGTATTTCACAAAAGGTTTTGACGGATAGTTTAAGGCAAATGATGAGTGATGGACTGGCATATCGCCACGATTACCATGAGCAGCCACCGAGAGTTGAATACGGCTTAACGGAACTCGGAACAAAAATGCTTCCAATTGTTAATTCACTTGCTGACTTTGGTAACTACTATAAATCAATTATTGAACAGAATTAAGGACGTTAGCATTTGAAAAGCTTGAACAATTCCAGTTTGTTGAATTAAAAATGAAATGAAGTTCCAGTAATCATAGAGTGTATGGATTCAATTCCATATGCTCTTTTTCTTTACTTAATTTCATGAAAAATGTAAAAATCTAATGTTACGAGTTGCGTTAAAAAAACTCGCAAGAAAACTCGTAAGAAAAAAAGTAAAAAATTTGCTTTTGACCACTATAAAACATGCGTTGAGCGTTTCGTTATATGAAGGAATAATTTTTCTTTCATATTTCAAAGAAAAGAGGATAAAGAAATGTCAGAAAAAAGATGTTATACAGTTCAAGAGTTACAGGAAATCTTAGGAGTCAGCAGACCTACTATTTATAACCTTTTAAAGAAAAAGGAATTCCGGTGGATCCAGTTGGATGACGGAAAGTATCGTATCTCTAAGAAGAGTTTCGATGACTGGCTCGATAACTTGGAACAGTAAAAAACAGGGTGTTTATGATTTACTCAAGAAAAATCAAATGGAAGCTGTTATTGTCGATTACTGGAAACGAATACCAAAAGACTCTTTTCGGAACTGGTATAAAAGCCAGTCCCGGTATCGGACAAAGGAAGACAGAGAAAAGGACGCTCTTCTGGAAGATGCAACAATTACGATGGAACAAAGAGATTTGGAAAGGAGTATGCAATAATATGGCATCTATAAGAGAACGAAACGGAAAATTCAATGTAATCTATTCCTATACGAATGAAAAAGGTGAGAGAAAACAGAAATGGGAAATCTATGAAACGAAAGCCGAAGCAAAGAGAAGAAAAAAGAAAACTGGGCGCTTTCTACGTATGAAGGAAATGTCTCTCTTATCAACAACTATATTCTTCCGATCATTGGTGATGCAAAGCTGTCAGAGATTAATACCCGATTCATTGAAAGATATTATCAGAGTCTTTTGAAGAGGCGTGCCGTTATCAATCCATTAAATAAAACCAGTCGAAATGAATTTGTATCGTCCAGTACGGTCAGGGATGTTAATAAGCTGCTCAGGAACTGTTTTGAACAGGCAGTGAAACACTGTCTCCGGAACAAGAGGAAGTGCTTACGAAGTATTGCGATGAAATATTTGCCAGCGGAGCAGAGACAGAAGAGTTTTTCTATCGCCTGGGTATAAAGGATGGACTGAGATTAAAAAGTACGGTAAAATCTGTATTAGAAATGATGTCGTGAAAACGAAACATACTTTAGAACTACTAGTTCTGGCAAATCCGTTGGTTGTGCGGATTTATGCACTGCTATTTGATGTAAACTGATAACATCAGAATTAGATAAAAGAGATAAAGGAGAAGAGATATGTGGCTGCCGGATTTTTTTATTCAAAGACCTTTAAAATCATAGCGACAGTAATCCTTAGTGTTGAGCTGATAATCATAATTACATTGAAGGTAGCGGATCTTTACTGTGATGAACCGGGATGCTGGAACAAAAAAGATTGGGGAACAAACTATTGCATGGAGCATATTAACAGTATTTATGAAGAGGCGATGAAAAGAGAAAGAGCATATGAAAATTCTCAAAGAAAAAACAGTACGAGTAACAGCTATTCTAACAAATCCCAAAGAAGTTATTCTTCTGGAAAAAAGAGTACTCCATCGCGTTCATACAATACATACAGCAATTCTTATTCCTCCCGGAGAAACGATTCTTATGATGTTTATAATTATGATGATCCGGATGATTTCGCCGATGACTGGGCTGAGGAATTCGATGGAGGAAATTATGATGGCGGATATGATGATGCGTATGATTACTGGGAGGAGAACTACGGGAATTAATAATACAAGGAAATTGTGGAGTTGAAAAAGATTATAACAATCGAGATTTGGAGGGATAATGAGATGAATATAAAAGATTTTAAGTGGACGAGAGAACCTGATGATTACACGCTGACAGATGACAAAATTGAGATTATTACACAGCCTGGAACTGATTTGTGGCAAAGAACTTACTATCATTTCCGTAATGATAATGCTCCGGTTCTGCAGATAGAAACAGAGGAAAAGTTTTTTTCATTTATAGTGAAAACTGATTTTAAGGAAAGCCATCATCGCTTTGATCAGTGCGGTGTGGTTATGTATCTTGACAGTGAGAATTGGTTGAAAGGTTCTATAGAATATGAGAATGACTATTTTCAGCACCTGGGAAGTGTTGTGACAAATAATGGATATTCAGATTGGGCAACTACGGAAATTGATGCAGAGATTAAATCTATGTGGTATCGTCTCAGTAGACGTGAAGATGATTATTGCATTGAATGTTCTGAGGATGGAATACGGTTTAAGCAAATGAGGATTTGTCATATGTGGGCTGGTGCAGGAAAAATCAAATTTGGAATTTATGCATGCAGTCCGGAAGATTCATCGTTTAAAGCGGTATTTACAGATATGAAATTGACGGAGTGTCAATGGAAAGCCCACGATGGTCAAAAGCCGGATGAGATGTAGCAGAATGTATTTGATATAAAAAACCAATATGAAAATAGGAAAGTACATATCAAACTCCTTGCGGAACAATTCACTATTGGTCAAATAATCTGAGTTTGGATACAACGACGCTTGTATTTTTACCAGGCTTATGCACATTATCCATGGAAGTTGCTTTTGAAATCCGGAACTGAGGGAGTTGCAATTTCTAATTATGGCAGAAACCTGATGAAGGAAATGATGCTGGTCTATGATGGTAATCAACATCGTTATGCCCAAATTGCTGGGCATGGATTTCGTATTCTGGCAGAGGCAATGGAAAAGGATCTGCCATATGAAATCAAATGTCCTTCCATGTTGATATGTGGTACAAAGGATCATGCCGGCTCATGCATAAGGTATAACAGAGAATGGCATCGAAAAATGGAAATTCCTTTAAAGTGGATTGAAGGGGCCGGTCATAATTCTAATACAGATAAATTGGAGATGATCAATAGTTTACTAGAAGAGTTCTTTTCGAATATTTTATGAGAGGCAACCTAAAGTTATTTGAATTGAAAAGTGGGAGAGGAGAAAAACTAATGAAAAATATATTGATTATTTCAAGCTCACCAAGAAAAAAAGGAAATTCACAAATCTTATGTGAACAGTTCAAAAAAGGTGCAGAAGCAAAAGGACACCAGGTGAAAATCGTACGTATCATGGAGCAGAACATAGGCTTTTGCAGGGCCTGTGACGGTTGTATGAGAAATGGCGGTACCTGTGTATTAAAAGATGATATGGCTGAGATACTTAAAATGTTTCAAAAAGCAGATGTACTTGTACTGGCTACTCCGGTTTATTTTTATGGAATCAGTGCCCAGATGAAGACTTTTATTGACCGTACTTATCCAATCTGGCAGCATCTTGGTAAAAAAGAAGTTTACTATATTATATCAGCTGGTCTGGGTGAGGACATTATTGAAAGATCACTTGGTGATCTGAATGGTTTTGTAGAGCATCTGGAAGAATACAAGATTTCAGGAAAGATATATGCAGCAAACGTGATGGATGCTGGATTGGTCAAGAATCAAAGTGTTTTCCAAAAAGCCTACGATATGGGATATGCCATTTAAGTGAGGAATGTCATACCCGATTATACGCAATGGGAGGTCGCGCAGGAGAAGAATACGGAGAAATATTGAAAGAAAACAAACTATGAAATGAGGTGACATTTATGATGAAAAACGAAGCGGGAGTAAGAATCGAAGAAATGCTGTGTCAGCTGGCCGATGCGACGCGCATCGACGGAGAGATCTGGCGTGCAGCGTATACTCTGGAAGACAAAACCGCGAAGAACATCCTGCGTGAGTGGATCGAGGATCTGGGGCTTGAATACAGAGAGGACGCGATCGGTAATGTGTATGGACGGCTTCCGGGGACAGAACCTGGAACCATACTGACGGGATCCCACCTGGATACCGTAAAGAACGGTGGAAAATATGATGGCGCACTGGGCGTTGTGACCGGTGTGGCAGCGCTGGGATACCTCAAACAGTCGGGCTTCGTTCCGAAACACAGCCTGGAAGTGGGTGGTCTGATGGAGGAAGAGGGCAGTCGTTTTCCATCCGGCTGTCAGGGGAGCCGCGCAATCTGTGGCACGCTGAAAGAAGAGGATCTCGAGGAGCTCAGCCGTGATGGCGTCACACTTCGTGAAGCACTGGTATCTGCCGGGTATCAGACGGAAGCGCTGAAAAACGTGAAACGTGACGATATTCGAGCAATCGTAGAATTGCATATCGAACAGGGACCGGTGCTTGAAAGCGAGCAGAAGCAGATCGGTATTGTGGACAGTATCGTCGGTATCGTCAACTATGAGCTGACCATTCAGGGAAGCCAGAACCATGCAGGTACCACCTCGATGCCTTTACGGCACGATCCTGTGGTAGCTGCTGCGGAATTTATCACAGAGTCTACCCGTCAGATGATGGCGCAGGCCCCTTCTGCCACCCTTACCTATGGCGCGATACAGGTATTTCCTGGAATGCAGAATGTCATTGCAGATCGAGTGAATCTGCTCATCGATCTGCGCGATGGTAGCAATGAGGAACTGCTTCAAGATGTGGTTCTTCTGAAACGTGTACTGGAATCCATCGAACGCAAGGGCTTTCAGACCCAGCTTCGACAGAATGACTGGCTGGAGTCCGTACAGATGGATCCGAACGTGATTCGGGTGATCGAGCGGCACTGTGAAGAGAAACATCTCGCGTATAAGCATATGAACAGCGGCGCCGGACACGACTCGATGGTATTCGGAAAGCATTTCCCGACCGCGATGATCTTCGTGCCGAGTATCGGAGGTATCAGCCATAATCCGGCAGAAGCCACCGCTGTAGCGGATATACAGACTGGTTTTGAACTGCTTTGTGACGTGTTAAAAGAATTATCAGCTCAAACCTTTTTATCATGGTAAGTTTTATTACATTGCTAATGATAATAAAGCCTTTAGTAAAGAACTGTTTCATATGACTGATACATATGTTATTGACGTACAGGATCCAGGAAATGCATTGGATGCGCTGATGTTTGTACTGGCAATCGATGCAGAAAAATGTTCCAGAAATTAAATAATTGATCTTGTTACTGTAATTATTCGGAGGATGAAGCATGGGATTATTCAAAAAGAAAATCGTGAAAAAAACATATGACCGAGAACATATGAAACCAGTTATTCGTGCAAGCATTTGTACCGGGGAAGAAGTAGCAGGATTCAAAGACATACGGACCGGAAAAATCGAAGAAATCATGCTGATCAGATCGCCGGAGGAGCTAGAAAGATTCAAAGAGATATATGAGATAACAGAGGAAATCTCAAAAGAATATTAGACATCTTCTGGGTCGTGGATGAACGCTAGGTATTCGTCTGTAAGCTTATAGGGAAAAAGGAGTTATTTTATAAAGGTGATGAAAATTACTTACTCATATATGTTTATCATGATCAGACTTATAATCTGGATAATGGCACCCAAGTCGATACATTGCTATCTAACGATAGTGGTGTAGCATTTATTGTCAAAACAAAGGAAGGCACCATTTATCATGCCGGTGACTTAAATGACTGGTATTGGGATGGTGAGCCAAAAGCTGATAACCAGAGACTTACTTCAGCATATCGTGCGGAGATCAGGAAAATCAAGGGTATGCATTTTGATGCTGCATTTGTCCCTTTAGATCCGAGACAGGGAAATCACTATGCCGACGGGATCCTGTATTTCCTTAAAAATGTAGATTGCAATGTCATTTTTCCAATGCATTACTGGAATGATGCCAATGTAATTAAGCGGTTTATTACAGAATATCCGCAATATAAATCACGTATTAAAAACACAGAATGTGCAAAAGGAGAAGAATTATGAAGTTTAAGATGATTCACGAAAACTACAATGTATCAGACCTGGACCGATCTATTAAATTTTACAACGAGGCCCTTGATCTGCACGAAGTGAGAAGAAAGACTACCGATGATTTTATCATTGTGTATTTGAGCAATGATGTAAGTGATTTTGAGTTGGAACTTACCTGGCTTAAAGATCATCCACAGCCATATAATCTGGGTGAATGCGAATTCCACCTGGCATTCCAGGCAGAGGATTACGAGGCAGCGCATAAGAAGCATGAAGAGATGGGATGCATTTGTTTCGAAAATGAAGCAATGGGAATCTATTTCATTGTAGATCCAGATGGATACTGGCTTGAGATACTGCCGTAAAGTTAGAGTATATTGGGAATTTTAAAATCACCTTCAGACTATAAAAAAAATAGTCTGAAGGTGATTTTTTCAAATATCTTTAAATGTTGTTTCTCTTTGGAAGTGATTGTTTGTTGTTTACGTGAGAATGTGTTTTACGCTTATTTTCCAAATGTATTGCTGGATTTAGCAGCAGCTTTTGCAGCCATGGTGTTGGTGGACTCAAACAAGGAAGTTGTCGGTGCGACCGGACACATCAGTACCCGTCCTGTTCCACGATAAACATTTACCAGACCTTCTCCGCTAACTGCAGATCCGACAAGTGTTTTGGTTGATCGTTCTACGGTAAATTCAAGGTTTGATGACCAGCATACGGCAAGGTTTCCATCAATTTTCAGTTCATCATTTTCCAATATGACTTCAATCAATTCATCTTCGGGAACATTAGACTCCAGTGCAGCTATACCATTTCCCTGCAAACTCAGATTAAACAGACCTTCGCTACCTAATACTGCTGATGAAAGGTTCTTTCTGGCTACAACTTTACTTTTTACATTTGCATCACAAGCCAGGAACATGCCATCTTCAATTGTCATTCCGGCCGAACCCCATTTTCCAATGTCTGCAAGGATAATGTATTTGTATGTCGGTTCTAATATCAGGCAGCCTTCACCAACATATTCCGGTTTAACTGCGGTTTCTTTGGTAACCGCACCCTTGAGTGCCTTTCCAAGGAAATCTCCGATACCTTTTACACCAGATGTGGCTTGTACATTACCACCCATCCATTGCATGGCACCAGCCTGGATAACAGCTGAATGGTCTTTATCAATATCAATAACAACCTGTCTTCTTCTGACATTCATTTTACTCATGAAATACTCATTCATTGCATTCATAGGTGAAACGCTGGCATCCTGCACGTATTCAAGCACATGGAAGTTTCCGATACTTTTCGCATATTTTCTGTTTTCATTTTGTAAGTTTTCAATTCGCATAGCATAATCTCCCTTTAATAACAATCTATGATGTTGCTCGTATATGCTTATTATAAAAGAGTCAGCATAGATAGAAAACAATTCGTGCAGAGAAATATAAAGAGAGAATTCTCAAAATTCGAGAAATACAAAGATGCAATTCCTCATGGTGGATGTGTATTGTGAAAAATAAATTTGTTATAGTGACAATATCAACAAAAAAGCAGAATGTAAATGGGGTGACCAGATGGAAGCAGCACAGAGAATTCGATTAGTCCGGATTATAGAAAAGATGGAGAAAAATCCGGCATTCAGTAATAAACTTGGTATAAAGAACACATCTGAATATTTAGCAGAAAAAGAACAGAAAAAATGAAAGACACATGTCAGAAGGAGTAAAAAATGTTATCGTTATTATTTACAATTTGTATAATTTGGTTTGTTGGAAAATTTTTTATATTTGGATTAAAAGCGTCCTGGGGAATTATGAAACTACTTTGTACAGTTATTTTCTTCCCGGTGATATTGATAGGTATGGTTGTAGGTGGACTGATGTACATTGCTTTTCCATTATTGATCATTGGTGGCATTATAGCATTGGTGACGTCACATTCATAATCGATCAGGAGGAGAAAACAGAAAGTATCGTCAATCAATTACAGCGTATGTAAAGGAAAAGGCAATGAGTCAGAAATGGTTCATTGCCTTTCTTGGCGTTATGGATTATTTTAATTTTTCTTTTTCGGTATTTAAGAGCTCAAGATTAAGACCCTGTTCTCTGGCGGTCTTATCTACCCAAAGATTCAAAGAGTCTATGGCTAAAGAAATTTCATCAAGTTTTTTACTGATATAAGCAAAATCTTTCATTTCATCATCACTGATCTTACCGTCACGGGCAATCTGGATCAGACGACCGGTAAGAGGATTGATTTCATTTAGACTGGCAATTGTCTCCAAAATGATATTTGACAGATTAGTCATTTCTACTTCTGGAACATAACGATGGCCGATCTCGCATTTGTGAGAGCAATAATAATTGCAAAGCTCTGGTCTTTTATAGGCATCTGCCATCTGGAGGATGTCATAGGGCGTAGGTTCTTGTGTTTCATATTCAAATTTTTCAATTTTTGAATCAGAGACAGCATCCATTTTTTCACTGGCCTCTGCTCTTGTAAGTCCTGCCGCTTCTCGGCAAAGCTGGTAAATTGTTTTGTTTTCCCTGGTGGATTGCTTACCCATGAGAATTTCCTCCCCGTATATCGCTAAACATTAGGATTATCAATATTTAAGTCCTCATGCAAGACGTGTATTTCTCGCATAGAGTTTATTATACTTGAATTATCAATTAACAACAAGGATTCCAGCAAGATCTTTCTTCATATGTGTAGAGTAAAGAGCGATGCGGTCATTCCCATAGAAACGAAAACAGGCACGGGCTGTATGGATAAATACA
Source organism: Blautia obeum ATCC 29174 (assembly GCF_025147765.1). Lineage (NCBI taxonomy): Bacteria > Bacillati > Bacillota > Clostridia > Lachnospirales > Lachnospiraceae > Blautia > Blautia obeum. Next base: position 3,460,209 of record NZ_CP102265.1, on the reverse strand, counting down.
ACTGTGTCATCCCAGTAAATAAGATCAGAGGAAATACAGGCACTGCGTAATTCTTCAACGAAGAAAGAGAGTTTACGTGAAAAACGTTTTTGAAGCTTGCGGACTTCCCTCTGGCATGCGTGAAGTTCATTTTTTTGTTTGTAAAAAGCCTCCTTGATATCCATGGCATCCTCCGAAAAACTATTTATTGGTAAGTTTCAAGATCTGTGCCTTAAGTTCAGCGTTCTCTTTTAGCAGGCGTAGGACTTCAGCCTTAAGTTCCTTGATCGTTTTAGGCATGCTGTAATCTTCCTGCGTAGGACCAGTTGGTTGTCGGGATTTTTGCACAGCCATTTATTGTAAGATGATAACATCAAAAAAGAAGAAAAATCCAAGGAGGACTGGCAGATGAAAGGTTATGATACAAGCAACGGATATATGGGATATGTAGAAGGCAAATACATTTTATTTGCCAGTGAACGGGAATATTTCGAGTTTATGGAAGATTAAGAGGAGGAAGGGCAATGAGTAAAATTTATTTCACACTGACAGGAACAAATCATTATTTCGGAAAAGAATTTCTGAAAAAAGGAACGAAGATCCGCTTAGAAAAAGAACCAGACAATGAGTATGACAAGGAAGCAATTAAAGTAATTTACGAAGGTCTGGGAAAAATCGGATATGTAGCGAACAGTTCTTATACAGTACTTGGAGATTCCATGAGTGCCGGAAGAATCTATGACAAAATCGGGAAGAAAGCAAAAGCAAAAGTGGTGCTTGTCACAGAGCACGGAACAATCTGCAGCATCAGCAAGAAGAGCCTTCTGGATAATCAAAAGAAGGTTAAGAAATCTGAAACAGAAGTTGAAGAATAAATTTCCAAGGTTATAAAAATGGTAGAAAAAGGTGATTTATGAGCAGAAAAAATATTTCATATGTAAAAGGTTATGAACATTCAGATTTTACTGATTTGCTTAATGAATTACAAGGAAAAAAACAAAATATAGAAATGGCAGATGGAGCATTGGCACTTGATGCTCCATCATCAACGGAATCTGTCTGCTCATATGAAGAATCGGAAGAACGTCATCGTATTATGAGTGATCAGAGAATTAAATATCTTTATTCAAAGAAAGATGGCATTATTCACGATAAGCATTGTGATAATGCAAAAGATATTCTGGATGAAGATTTACTCTGGTCTGAAGAATATCTTCCGAAATTAAAACCGTGTCCTGATTGTATGATTCATGCTTACGTTATAGCCGGGGCAAAAGATCCAAAGGAGATAGAGACATATCTTGATTTTTTTGAGAGAACCAAAATGACAACAGAGCAGATCAGAAATATCTATGTTGAGAATGGAATGAAAACCAGGATATCTATAGACACTATGACAGTGTGGCATAAGGAAGATACGTGGAGAATAAAAAGCCTTCCAAAGAAAGGGCATGTGCAGCTTTACCACAATAATTATGCTGTGAGAGCAAACGGAGTACGAGAGTTTACTCAAGGGTTTCATATTCAAAGTCTTATGTGCGCAGATACCGATATCAGATATGTGCTGAACATAATTAAGAAATATGAATATAAACCAGAAGAATGTGCATTACACAACGGTAAGTTAAATAAAGCTGAGAAAAAGAAAGCAAAACAGTGCCAGGTAGAAAAAATACAAAAGTTAACACTTTCATTAGAAGCATTGCTTGGCGAGAAGACAGCAGAACCAACATTATGGCAGAAAGTGAAGTCATATATATCCGGCTTATTTAGCAAGAAAACATTCTTTGAGTTGAATGACTTTCTGATGGTATCAGAGCAGGGATATCCCAAGAATCAGGCAATCTGTGTTTACATATGGAAAGATAAGAATGAACAGTTATTCTGGCAGACGGGTATCTATAATCAGAAACTGAAACAATTCTCAGTTTGTTATGGAACAGTGAGGTATGCGATTAATGAAGATAAAGTAATTGCTTGGAAAAAAATGAATGCAGATGCTGTGGCGTTAGAGATAACGGATCGCAGGAATTAGAAATAGTAATCAAAACTAGGGATAAAATGGGAAAAGAACAAATATTTTTACAGGGAGAGGTGATAGTGCAGAATGATAAGTATGTTTTACAGGAAAGATTCACTATAGAGGTTATATCTATGTTATACTTGAGTTGATGTTGAGTGAGAGTATTTGAATTGAATATAGCAGAACAAAATCTGAGAATAAAAGATAAATTTTCTGTATTATCAGTGGAAGTTGTACAGAAATAATAATGCGATATGTGTAAAGTATTTTATGAAACCGGAGGACAAATAAATGGCTGAAATTGAAAATAGCACCAGTTGTCGTTGGTGTTGCTCAGAAGGTGGCTAAGGATGAAAAAAACCAAGCTATTGATGCAGGAGCGAAGGCTGTCGAAGGTTTTGTAAAAGCAATAAGAAAAAAATGAAATCCGAAAATCAAGATAGTGCACTTGGAAACGGAGTACAGGAGAAAGTAAATGGTAAAGCAAATTGTAAGAGACGTTTTCTTTTTAGGTCAGCCATCCGAACCAGCCACGAAAGCAGACATCCAGGTTGGAAAGGATCTGCAGGACACACTGCGGGCAAACCGGGAACGTTGCGTTGGTATGGCTGCAAATATGATTGGTGTAAAGAAGAATATCATCATTGTGAATATGGGATTCATAGATGTTGTGATGTTTAATCCGGTGATTGTTTCAAAGCATGACATGTATGAGACAGAAGAAGGCTGTCTGTCCCTGGACGGTGTTCGTAAGACGACCAGATACCAGGAAATTGAAGTGGAATATTATGACTTTAACTGGAAAAAACAGCGCCAGAAATTGTCAGGATGGACAGCACAGATTTGCCAGCATGAAATTGATCATTTGTCTGGAAAGATTATTTAACTGCATGCGGATTGCGAATATTCGCTTGACTCAAAGCGGAGTGTGAGGTGACGGATATGCTGAAAAACGTACTGATCGTGGTGGATGATATAGAAAAATCCATAGAGTTTTATAGGGACTTATTTGGACTGCAAGTGATTCTTAAGAATGAAGGTAATGTGATCTTATCGGAGGGACTTGTTTTGCAGGATGCCGCCGTATGGGGGAAAACATTGAATGAAAATTCTACGCCATTCAATAACATGATGGAATTGTATTTCGAGGATTTTGATATAGATGGATTGCTTGCGAAATATGAATCCGGTAAGTATTCCGTTCGATATGCCACAGAATTGACAGAACTTGCAGGTGGGCAGAAGCTTGTAAGGCTGTATGATCCGAGTGGTAATCTCATTGAGGTTCGCGCTCCATTCAGGTGTAATTAAAGGAGAGATTATGCAGATTTTTGTTGATGCAGATGCAGTGGATTATAAACTGATCAGTATTTGTCATAAAGGCGATATTGTTGTATCACAGGATTATGGAGTAGCGGCAATGGCACTTGGAAAAAATGCGTATGCGATTCATCAATCCGGGAAATGGTATACGAATGAGAATATTGACCAGATGCTTATGGAGCGGCATCTGAATAAGAAAGCACGAAGGGCATCCGGAAAGAAGCGCTTAAGAGGCTCAAGAAAACGAACAGCGGAGGATGATGAGCATTTCAGAGAATCCTTCGAGAAAATGATACATATGGCGATGGATAAGGAGAAGTAGTTAGAAACGGAACACAGGAGAATCAGGAGGTGTAGAATGATGGAAAAGGAAAGAACCTATATTGCAATCGATCTTAAGTCATTCTATGCGTCTGTGGAATGTATAGAACGAAATAGGGATCCTTTGACGACCAATCTTGTGGTTGCGGATAAAAGCAGAACAGAAAAAACAATCTGTCTTGCGGTATCTCCAGCCTTAAAGTGTTATGGGATACCCGGAAGGGCCCGTTTATTTGAGGTTGTTCAAAAAGTAAAAGAAGCCAACAGTGCCCGCAGGTGGAAGGCACTGAACAGAACATTTATTGGTTCTTCTGATGACAGTACAGAATTAAATAGCAATCTTGCACTGGAGATTGATTATATTGTTGCGCCTCCCCGGATGGCTCTCTATCTGGAATACAGCACCAGAATTTACAGCATTTATCTGAAATATATTGCGCCGGAAGATATTTTCCCTTATTCGATCGATGAAGTATTTATGGATGTAACGAGTTATCTGCATACTTATAATATGACACCAAGAGAACTGGCGATGACGATGATACAGGATGTGCTGAAAACGACAGGCATAACAGCAACTGCAGGAATCGGAACGAATATGTATCTGTGTAAGATTGCGATGGATATCGTGGCGAAGCATATTAAAGCAGATAAAGATGGCGTACGAATTGCGGAACTGGATGAAATGTCATACCGAAGGAAACTCTGGAGTCACAGACCACTTACTGATTTCTGGAGAGTAGGGAAGGGATATGCAAAGAAGCTGGAAGAATACGGGCTTTATACAATGGGTGATATTGCAAGATGTTCCATCGGAAAAGAGAATGAGTTATACAACGAAGATTTGCTATATAAACTGTTTGGCGTTAATGCAGAGCTGTTGATCGACCATGCCTGGGGGTATGAGCCCTGTACAATGGAAATGGTCAAGGCCTACAAACCGGAAACGAACAGTGTTTGTTCCGGACAGGTGCTTCATTGTCCCTATGATTTTGAAAAAGCAAAATTAGTCGTCAAAGAGATGACGGACCAGATGGTTTTGGATTTGGTGGATAAGAAGCTTGTAACGGATCAGATCGTGTTGACAGTTGGTTATGATATTGAGAATCTGAACAATCCTGACCGGAGAAAGAAATACCATGGAGAGGTTACGATCGACCGTTATGGAAGAAGAATTCCAAAACACGCACATGGAACGACCAATCTGAAACGGCAGACTTCCTCAACAAAACTGATAACGGATGCAGTAATAGAGCTATATGACAGAAGCGTTGACAGAAACCTGCTTATCAGAAGAATCAATATCACAGCGAACAGGCTTGTGGATGAAAGTTCGGTAAAGAAAGAAGAAGTATATGAGCAGCTGGATCTTTTTACGGATTATGAGGCACAAAGGAAAAAGCAGGAAGAGGAAGAAGTCGCGCTGGATCGCGAAAAACGTATGCAGGAAGCAATGCTTAGCATCAAAAAGAAATTCGGAAAAAACGCTGTGCTGAAGGGGATGAATCTTCAGGAAGGTGCAACTGCCAGGGACAGAAATGAACAAATCGGCGGACATAAGGCGTAAAGGAGTTGAAAGAGGATGAAAAATAATTCTTATGACGATATCATCAATTTACCGCATCCGGTCTCTAAGAATCATCCGCAAATGCCTCTTTGGGATCGGGCAGCGCAATTTGCTCCTTTTGCAGCCTTGACCGGACATGATGCAGCGATAAAAGAAACAGTAAGATTAACTGATGAAAGATTGGAACTGAGTGAGGAAGTGATTGCTCAGCTGAACGAAAAAATCAACATAATCAGAAATAATATCGGTATAGAACAGAATGTATCGATAACTTATTTTATTCCCGATGCAAAAAAAAACGGTGGATCCTATGTTGTGTGTTCTGGTGTTGTAAAAAAGGTAGACGAATACGAGCATACCATAATCATGACGGATCAAATGGTCATTCCAATCGATCAGATAATTGATATTAAATGTGAAGAGTGGTAAATGTGAAAATATTTCACTGGGAAGAGTGGAAACAGAAAATAGAGGTGATGTGTTATGGCTTCATTTGATCAGAAACTCCGTACGTTATATCTGATGGAAATCCTGCTGGAACGTACCGATGATGAACATATGTTGAATGCATCGGAATTATGCACGATTCTGGATCAGAAATATGGGATCAGTACGGACAGAAGAACAATTTATACAGAGATGGAGATTCTTGATAAATTCGGACTGGATATCCAGCAGAAGAAAGGCAAAATCCCGAGACATACGGGGTAAAATGCCATCACCGAAGGTGATTTGGAACGCATTTTGACCAAGTTACTGTGAACGGAGTGAACAGTAACGGAGAGAGAAAAGTGTAGAAGTGTATCAGGAGGTACGGAAGATCACCAGGAGAGAAAAAGAAATAATCGGAAATTTCGTTTTTATGATACAATTCATTATAGGAATGATACAATCACCATAGCATATAAAATTGTAAAAAACGGGAGGACGTATATGAAAATTATAATTATTAATGGAAGCGCCAGAAAAGGAAATACATTAACAGCAATCAATGCACTTATAAAAGGTGCTTCTGAGAAGAATGAAATTGAAGTAATCGAGCCGGATAAACTGCAGATAGCTCCGTGCAAGGGTTGTGGTGCCTGTCAATGCCATAAGGGATGTGTAGATAATGATGATACAAATCCAACAATTGATAAGATTGCAGCAGCTGATATGATTCTCTTTACAACACCTGTATATTGGTGGGGGATGTCGGCGCAGCTGAAGCTTGTGATCGACAAATGCTATTGCCGTGGACTGCAGTTGAAAAACAAGAAAGTCGGTGTGATTGCTGTTGGAGGTTCACCGGTTGACAGCATACAGTATGAGCTGATCAACAAACAGTTCGACTGCATGGCTGATTATCTGTCATGGGATATGCTTTTTCAGAAATCATATTATGCCAGTGAAAAAACAGATCTTGCGAAAGATGAAAATTCATTGAAAGAACTGGAGGATATCGGAAAAAACTTATGATATGAAAAAGAGAAAACTTATAATTCTTGCCATCACGATAATCGCTGCGGCGTTATTGTTGGAAGGATTTATTCTAAAGTATGTTAATGACAAAAACTCAGACCGGACGTCAAAAGTACTTCTGGATCGTGTCATCACCGTACTCGATAAAAATGATAAGAGTGAAGAAGCGCTTATCAAATCGCTGAAAGACGATTATATAGTAAGAGCTAAGGCGGTTTCTTATATTATCGATGCAAAACCAGAGGTAGAATATGATGTCGACGAGTTACAGAAGATTGCGGCGTTGATATCTGTGGATGAGATACATTTGTTTGACACAAAAGGTTATATTTACAGCGGTTCTGTGCCAAAATATTTTGGTTATAGCTTTGATTCCGGAGAGCAGATGGCATATTTTAAACCAATGCTTAAGGATAAGAAGCTTACCATGTGCCAGGACGTTACGCCGAATACTTCCGAGGCTAAAGAAATGATGTATGCGATCACCTGGAATGAAGCGGGAAACAAAATGATCCAGGTCGGCATTGAGCCGAAACGCCTTCTTAACGAGGCAAAGCAGAATGAGGTTTCTAATGTAGTTGCGGATATGCCGGTTTACAAGGGAATGGAGATTCTGGTTGCGGATGCAGATACAAAGATCGTAGCCGGAGCTACAGACAGCAGCAAAATAGGACAGGAAATTGACAGCATTGATATGCGGAATTATCGGTGCGTGGAGAAACAGGACGGGGCATATATTGTTGCTGTAATGGTAGAGGATTCTTATTATCTGCAGGGAAGTCTTTTTGCTATTCTTATAGTTGGAATATATCTGACTCTGGCTTCGTGCTGTATGGTATATATGCTGTCGAAGGTCATGAAAGAGAAGTACGAAAAGGAGAAATTCCGTTATACGTTGAATACAGACGAACTTACCCGGTGTTACAACAGACGTGCATATGAGGAGGACATAAACAAGCTCGACCTTACTAAGGAGTGGGTGTATGTTTCTATGGATATTAATGGACTCAAGAACGCTAATGATTTCTTCGGACATGCGGCAGGTGATGAGCTTATACGGGCAGCTGCGGATTGTATGAAGAACAGTTTCAGTGAACATGGCAAGGTATACAGAGTGGGCGGTGACGAGTTCGTTGTCATCATTACAAAAGATATACCGCAGTTTGAAAACCTTCTGAGAGCATTTGAGCAGAGAGTGGAAAGCTGGCATGGAGAATTTGTCGAGTCGATGGCGGTTTCGTACGGATATGTCTTCAGTTCGGAGCGCAAGTGGAACAGCATATTTGATATTTCAAAAGCTTCAGATGAAAGAATGTACGAGAGTAAGAAGCAATACTACACCAGAAGTGGAATGGACAGAAGCAGACAGTAAAAGAGCCAAAAACACCGTCCCCATATTACTATTACAGTTTCTGAAATAGAAAAAGAGCCTTCATCTCGTAAGAGACGAAGACTCTTTGCCACTGCCATTGGCGGTACTTTATAAGGTGCCACTAATAGAGAGTAATTCTTTGAATGTAAACGGATTATTCGGGAGAGACTTTTGCAGAAAGTGTTATAGCGGTCAGTACATTTTTTACATATTCTATAGCCGTAATCCTTTGATATCTTTAATACGTGATAAGATTGTATTGCAGCTGCAGCTGACAATGCCAGGCAGGGTATCAATGACATTATGCAGAAAGAGTTCCATTTCATCACTAGATGAGGCAACGGCATGTACATGCAGTTTGTCTCTTCCGGTGACACGGTAAATCTGCGTGACTGTATCATTTTTATATAATATATCTGTCACCTGCGACAGATTGTCTGGTTTTGTTTCAATTTCAAAATAGCATGACACAGCACCACTGATTTTCTGAGGATTTATTATTGTTGTATATTCTTCAATTACACCCTTTTTCTCCAAAGACTGGATCCGGGCTTTTACTGCTACCCTGGAAATACCAATTTTTTCACCAATATCCGAGTAAGAAATCCGTGCATTTTCTATCAGTAACTGGATAATCTTCTGATCCAGTTCATCTAAACCGTCCAGGTACATAAACGTTCCTCCTGTAAAATAATATTCGCTGGATAGCATTTTCTTAAATATCATATCATTCATATTACCAAAAGTAAACAGAAGCTTGACTTAACTGTTATAGCTACCTATAATTATTACATAATGTAACTTACAACTTGCGTTTAGAAGATACGAAATTGATTCAGATGGAGGAAAGAATAAGATAATGTCAAAAGATGAGTATTTGATCACAGATGCGCCTCTTAAAGCGCTGACGGTTTTTGCAATGCCGATGATTCTGGGCAGCTTTTTTCAGCAAATATATAATATGGCTGATTCCATCATCGTCGGTCAGTTTGTGGGTTCCTCCGCGCTTGCAGCTGTCGGTGCATGTGCAGCGTTGACTAATGTTTTCATTTGTGTGGCACTGGGGGCCGGTGTCGGTGCAGGTGTACTCGTGAGCCGCTATTTTGGTGCCAGGGAGTATGGAAAAATGAAAACCATCGTGTCAACGTCTCTGCTTAGCTTTTTAGTTCTAAGCATAGTCCTTGGCGTTTTTGGCTTTTGCTTTTCTCGCTCGATGATGAGTACGCTACAAACTCCTGCCGATATACTGGATGACGCAGTGCTGTATTTGCGGGTCTATTTTGTGGGCTTTCCGTTTTTGTTTATGTATAACATTCTTTCAACGATGTTTAATTCTATAGGAGAATCCAAAATTCCACTGGGACTTCTGATTTTTTCATCAATCTTAAATATCTTCATGGATCTTTGGATGGTAGCCGGACTTGATCTCGGTGTGTTTGGTGCAGCGCTTGCGACCTTGATCGCACAGGGAATTTCTGCGGTGTTCTCACTTTTGCTTTTCCTTAGTCGGATGCGGCGATATAAAAGTTACTTTGACTGGTTTGACAGGCAGGAGTTACATTCCATGTTTCAGATTGCTGTGCCTTCAGTTCTTCAGCAGTCTACAGTATCTATCGGTATGATGATCGTACAGGCAGTTGTAAATCCTTTCGGTACACAGGCACTCGCGGGGTATGCGGCGACAATGCGGGTAGAGAATGTTTTTTCTCTGATTTTTGTATCTATCGGCAATGCGGTTTCGCCATATGTATCCCAGAATCTTGGCGCAAACAAACCCCAGCGTATCAAAAAAGGCTACCGCGCTGCATTAGTGCTGGATGTGTGTTTTGCAGCCATTGCCTTCATTGTGATTGAAACACTCCACACGCAAATTTCCTCGCTGTTTCTTGGTAAAGACGGAACAGACCTGGCCTACCAGGTATCTGGGGATTATATGAGATGGCTTGGCTATTTCTTCATCTTTATGGGAATCAAAATGGCAACTGATGGAGTCCTTCGTGGTCTTGGAATCATGCGCCCATTTCTCATTGCAAATATGGTGAACCTGGCAATCCGTCTTTCTGTTGCTTTGATTTTTGCGCCGCGTTTTGGCATTGCATTTGTCTGGCTTGCTGTACCAGCTGGATGGCTTGCAAACTTTTTAATATCCTATGTGGCTCTCAGAAGGTCATGGCCGACTGATAAATAGATGTGTAAGATGATATGGGAGTGTATGGAGAAATCCATATGCTCTTTTTTTACTCAAAGACTTTAAAATATATGGAATTTCGGAAAATAAGTTAGGCCCCAAAATATTCAAAACTATAAAACTTTTCGGAGAGTTGGGCTGTCTATATAGTAAGAGAGGAGGAACGGCAGAGGTGACGATTCTATGAAAAACAAAATCATGCAGTGCTCTGAAGAGTATTGAACTGCCGAAACAGGTTACCACCATTGGTGCAAATGCATTCATGAGATGCAGTAGAATCAAAACACTGGAAATTCCGGGAAATGTTCAAACAATCGGTAAAACAGCTTTTGCAAAATGTACCGGACTTGAAGAACTTGAGATTGAAGAAGGTGTTCAGACTGTGGAAGAGGCGGCATTTGCAGAATGCTCCAGCCTGAATGCAATGATCTTACCGAAGTCTGTCAGCAATTTTGCAACAAATTTTGTGACAGATTACAATCCAGTCAAAAGAATCTGTTACAGAGGAACCAGAGAACAGTGGATTGCAGCGAACTTAAGCAGTGATAATTTTTATAATGCAAAAGAGTATATTATGTAAGAGTACGTACATATAAAAAATCCGGAAACAGAAGATGCTACTCTTCCTGGTCAGCATCGAAAGCAGTAAAAACAAAATAATACGAGATTTAACGAGAAGGTAGAAAATATAGATGTAAAAGAGATTATTGGAAAAGTAGCAAAAGGAATTTGCTCGTTTGTGTTGCTTCTTCTTTTGATGAGAGGATTTGAATTTGGATTTAGGACGATAAGCGGGAATCCTCGGCAATTCAATTACCGAGATGAAAGCGTAGAATTGTGCATATCTGCACATGGAAATAATATAATAATCCTTTAACCCTTTGATATTAATGCCGTAACCGGCATATAATTAATCGAAAATATGTTCGATTTTTATTGTATGTTTCCAGTTGTTATGTTATACTATATGTATGAAAGAAAATCTAATACATTATAGAACTTGTGTATGTAATATTAACTACCATATGGTATGGTCAGTGAAATACCGGCGGAAGATATTAACACCAGATATTGAGGAATACCTTCAGGAACTGGTGCAGCAGATTGCTGAGGACAAGGGCTTTGCCGTTCATTTATTTGAATGTGGTGAAGGTGACCATGTCCATTGTTTTGTATCAGCTCCACCAAAGCTGTCTATAACAGCAATTGTCAAGTATCTGAAGGGGATCACCGGCAGAAAATTATTCGAACGTTTTCCGGAAATAAGAAACCAGCTATGGAAGGGAGAGCTGTGGAACCATTCCTATTATGTGGAGACAATCGGATCAGTATCTGAAGAAAATATCCGCCGTTATATTGAACATCAGAGCAAATCGTATTAAATCAGGGTGGAGTGTAAAACTCCATCTGCATAGCTGTCTGAAGGAGGGGAGAGGAATGCTGCTGTCACACAGAACATCGTTAAAGATCTGTCCGGAATATTCCAACATTATAGGGCATATGTGTTATGCGGCTTCCAAACTCTGGAATGTCTGCAACTATGAACGTCATCATTATAAAGAACTGGGACTGGAAAAGTATCCTGACTGGTATTATCAGAAAAAAGCACATAAAGGAGATCTGTGGTACAGACAGCTGCCATCACAGACAGCGCAGGAGACCTGCAAGCAGTTGGACAAAGCATGGAAATCTTTTTATGTCCTAAAAAAGACCGGAGGAATCAAAGAGCCAAATCCGCCCCGTTTTAAACAGGACAATATACCGGTCACATATATGCAGATGGGGATCCGGCATGAGAAAGGCTCAGACCAGCTGCGTCTGTCTCTGCCAAGGGATCTGAAAAGCTATATGGAAGAAACCTATGGGATCCATGAAAAATTTCTATATCTTGAAAATAAGATTTTCAGGAACATGGATCATATAAAACAGCTGCGGATCTATCCGCCGGAAAATGGAACATGTGAGCTTATCGTTATCTATGAGATTGAAGAGCCGGAACAGCTTTCTCAGAATGGACATTATTTATCTGTTGATCTGGGACTTCATAATCTGATGACCTGTTATGATTCCGGAAATGGCAGGACTTTTATCCTGGGAAGAAAATACCTTTCATTGGAAAGATATTTTCATAAAGAGATCGCCAGAGTGCAGTCCGTATGGTATGCACAGCAGTCGGAAAGAGGAATAAAATATCCAAAATCATCGAAACATATCCAGAGACTTTACAGGAAAAAGCAGAATGCAGTGAAGGATTACCTTCATAAAACAACCAGATGGATCGCAGAATACTGCAGAAAAGAAGATATCCGATGTGTGGTTGTGGGAGACATCCGAAACATCCGTAAAGAGAAAGATATGGGACATAAGACCAACCAGAAGTTTCACGGACTGCCATATAACAGGCTGTATATCATGCTGGAATATAAGCTGAAACTGTATGGAATACAATTGATAAAACAGGAGGAAAGCTATACCAGTCAGTGCAGCCCGTTATCACCAGAAGTATCAAAAAGACATGCAGAAGCATCAAATCGAAAAGAACGTGGTATGTATATAACTGATGGAGTAAGATTTAACGCAGATGCAGTAGGCGCATTTAATATCCTGCGGAAACATCTTTCCGTATCCGGAAAACAGAAGGAAATGTCCGTAACCGGACTAAAAACACCAGAAATAATAAAAGTAGCTGCATAGCCGAATGGTGAGCAGTATTGGTGTTATGGACGCACCCTGAAAAAAGGCGGTATCCCGCCAGATTTCAAATGCTCTGGTAACTCAGTTGCCGAGTAGTTCACATATAACAAATGCGGGTGACAGAATAAAAATTCGGTGGATCTGCACCGCTTGTAGCATTAAAACTTCCTGGCAGTTTATATTGTTTCTCTTGTCGTGCTTGCTTTTATTTCTCAGAAATCAAGAGCACCGAAGGCAGAAGGAATTCCATACGATAAGGGACAGAGATAAAGAAAGAGAGGAATCAGACATGAAAAATTATTCAGAAGATGCAAGCAAACAGTATCATATTCAGGTTGGAAAAGGAGAAGTCGGACGATATGTGATCTTACCGGGAGATCCGAAACGCTGCAAAAAGATCGCACAGTATTTTGATGATCCGGTTTTTGTTGCTGATAACAGAGAATATGTAACTTATACAGGAACACTGGATGGAGTAAAGGTGAGTGTAACTTCTACTGGTATTGGTGGACCATCTGCTTCTATTGCAATGGAAGAGCTTTATCGCTGTGGTGCAGATACGTTTGTCCGTATCGGAACCTGTGGTGGAATGCAGACAGAAGTAAAGAGTGGAGATATTGTCATTGCGACAGGGGCGATTCGTATGGAAGGCACCAGCAAAGAGTATGCTCCGATCGAATTTCCGGCAGTAGCAAACCTGGAAGTGCTCAATGCTCTTGTGGCAGGCGCCAAAAAAGAAGGCTGTGAATTCCACACAGGTGTAGTACAGTGCAAGGACGCATTTTATGGACAGCATGAACCGGAAACCAAACCGGTCAGCTATGAATTGATGAATAAATGGGAAGCATGGAAACGTCTGGGCTGCCTTGCTTCCGAGATGGAATCTGCAGCACTTTTTGTAGTAGCAAGCCATTTAAGAGTACGTGCCGGCTCCTGCTTCCTGGTATTAGCAAATCAGGAAAGAGAAAAGTTAGGACTGGAAAATCCGGTAGTACATGATACAGATAAGGCAATCCAGGTTGCGGTGCAGGCAATCCGTGAGCTGATCCGCGCAGATAAGGCCAAGGAAAGATGACAACAAAGACAAAAGCATTTGAGACAAAGGATGCACTTGATCTATATAAAAAGATAATCTATACAGAAGGAAAGGCAGGCAGGAGAATGGATAAAAAACAGATTGAAGAAATGATCGATCTGGCGATAAAACAGCTGGGTTATTCTTATGCGCCATATTCACATTTTCATGTGGGAGCGGCACTTCTGGCAAAGAATGGCACGTATTATACAGGATGTAATATTGAAAATGCTGCTTATACACCAACAAACTGTGCTGAGAGGACTGCTTTTTTTAAAGCAGTCAGTGAAGGAGTAAAGGAATTTCAGGCAATCTGTGTTGTAGGCGGCAGGGATGGAGTTCTGACAGGGTATGCGGCACCGTGTGGTGTGTGCAGACAGGTCATGATGGAGTTCTGTGATCCGGAAACATTTCAGATCATTCTGGCAGTCAGCAAAGATAAATACGATGTCTTTACTTTAAGGGAACTTTTTCCGCTTGGATTTGGACCGGCAGATCTGGCATAGTTTAACGGACATTCGCCTGATGGGAACAGGCAGAAAGGAGTGTTTATGGAAACTTATAAGAGAGTATTTGTGATCGTTCTGGATTCACTGGGGATTGGAGCAATGCCGGATTCTGAGAAATTTGGCGATAAGGGTGTGGATACGTTCGGACATATCCTGGATAAGATGGGAACTTTGGATATTCCAAATCTTCAGAAACTTGGAATGTTGAATCTGCATAAGGGTGGTACGATGGAAGGCGTGGAAAATCCGATTGGCCGCTATATGCGAATTGGGGAGACCAGCAATGGAAAGGATACAATGACAGGTCACTGGGAAATGATGGGAATCTATACACAGAAGCCGTTTATTACTTTTACAGAAACAGGTTTTCCTAAAGAACTGATCGATGAACTGGAAAAGAGATGTGGCAAGCGTGTGATTGGAAATAAGAGTGCCAGTGGAACAGAAATCATCGAGGAACTTGGTGAGGAAGAAATCAATACAGGAGCGATGATTGTCTATACTTCTGCGGATTCGGTAATGCAGATCTGTGGAAATGAAGAGACATTTGATCTTGCCAACCTGTATCGCTGCTGTGAGATTGCCAGGGAACTGACCATGAAGGATGAGTGGAGAGTCGGCAGAGTTATTGCGAGACCGTATGTCGGAAAGAAAAAGGGTGAGTTTAAGAGAACCAGCAACCGCCATGACTATGCGTTGAAACCGACTGGAAGAACAGCCTTAAATGCATTGAAGGATGCAGGTCTTGATGTGATTGGTGTTGGAAAGATCAATGATATTTTCTGTGGTGAGGGAATTACACAGACTTACCATTCAGACAGTTCTGTGCATGGCATGCAACAGACGATTGATATCTGTAAAAAAGATTTTCATGGCCTCTGCTTTGTGAATCTGGTGGATTTTGACGCTTTGTGGGGGCATAGAAGAAATCCGGAAGGATACGGACGTGAGATTGAGAAGTTTGATAGTGGACTCGGAACTCTGATGAATGAGCTGCGCGAGGATGATCTTCTGATCCTGACTGCGGATCATGGAAATGATCCAACTTATACCGGAACAGATCATACAAGAGAATATGTACCATTTATTGCATATTCAAAGAAAATGAAAGAAACAGGAGCTATTGAGAATCAGGATACATTTGCGGTGATCGGTGCATCTGTTGCAGAAAATTTTGGGGTACAGATGCCGGAAGGCACGATTGGAAGATCAATATTGAAGGAGTTGCAGTAGGTAAATAAAACTGTTGGTGGGGAGAATATGGGCGAACAGTATTTATATCAGAAATTCCCCTTCTTAAGTCAGAAAAAAAGGAGCTGTCTGAAATATATTTTCGGACTGCTCCTTCTTTTTACTACCTATCGAATGCCTTTGAAAGTGACAGTTTTGCGCATTCCTCGTTTCAGGAATAATTTTTTATAATTTTTGGCCTGTTTTCTTGGAACATAGACTTTCATTTTTGCAGGTGTTCCTTTAAAGGCATTTGAACCAGTGTATTTCTGCGATAATCCTGGAGACTGAATGTTCAGTGTTCTTAATTTCTTACATCCGTATAATCACTGGTGTCAGAAGCTTTTTTGAGAATCTGGGACGCAGGCAGATTGGCTGCGCTGCTGCCAGTGCTGAGATAAGAAGAGACAGTATCTGTACCATCGTCAAAAACCAGAGTTCCGGTATTCTGAGATGAAGAGGTGTTACCATCAGACTGGTGTAAAAGCTATTCTTTTCGCAGAAAATGCAATATCATGAAGAAAAGTAAACAGAAACGTAACCTGCCTGTGATTCAGGACAATAATTTGTTCTGTTGGCGATATTGTCTTGGTGACATCCCGTAAATGTTACGGAATGCTCTGGAAAAATGAAGCTGGTTTGGATATCCAACCTGAACGCTGATGTCACCAATGGACAGGCTGGTGCTGGTAAGCAGAGAGGTTGCTTTACTCATTCGATAGCGAATCAGGAAGTCCTGTGGAGACTGTCCGATCATATCTTTGAAAACTTTACCAAAATAGCTTCGATCAAGATTGCATCGATTAGCCATATCTTCGACTGTAATAGGTAATGCATAATTTTGTTCAATAAAAGAAAGTGCTTCCTGTGCGTAAAATCTAGAAAGCTTTCCGCCCTGAAGCCTTTTTTTATTGGAAGAACCCTGGATAAGGGCATCCATAATAAGATATAACTGACCAATGATTCCAAGTGGGCGGGAATTGTCCGGGTATTGTGTCAGACGCAGCATTTCATCGCGAAGCTTATCTGCTGCTGTATCGGAAATGGGATGAAAGACCGGATGATCGTTGGACAGTCCGGCTTCTTCCATCAGCTCTTTTGCACGCAGTCCATCGAACTCTACCCAGACGTATTCCCATGGGAATTTCTGGTCAGCACTGTAAAGATTGATACGCCCCGGTTCAATGAGAAAGCCGGAATGTGCTTCCATATGGTAAACAGCATTGTCATCTTTTTCTGTAACACTCAGCATTCCTTTGCCGGAAATAATATAGTGAAAAAGATAATGATTACGTACAAATGGACCATAAGAATGCAGCGGTTCACATTTCTCGTAGCCGTACTGATACACGGTCAGGTCAAGAAAACGTTCATCGGAAAATATATGAAAAATAGAATCTGACATGGTTTTTATCATTTCCTCCTACAAAATATAGTAAAATATGCATAAAAACGAGATACAGAAATCGTACAATTTTAACGAAATATCGCTATTTAGTACTATTATATACCATAATGCGTAGTAACATCAACATTATTCTGGAAATAACGCATTATGGTATATTTTGATGTTATCGATCTATGTACGAAGCTTTTCTTTTGGTGTTAGAATCAAATCAAACAGAGATGACCGGTCTGAATCTGAACTGCCAGATGGCAGTGAATAGCTGTAAAGAAGGGAGAAACAAATGGGAAAGCATAAGGTAGGTGCTGTTTTCCTTGCGGGAGTTCTGGCAATGGGAACAGTTATGACAGGATGCTCCGGAAAGGACGAAACAGAGGGCAAAACTGTAATTGAAATGGTACAGTATAAACCGGAGGCGGTAGATATTTTTGAACAGTTTCAGGATGAGTTCAATGCGACACATGATGATATTTATTTAAAGATTGATTCACCGAACGATGCAATGACAATCCTGAAAACAAGATTTATCCGCGAGGATAATCCGGATATCATCGGAATTGGCGGGGATATTAATTATTCCAATTTTCTGGATGCAGACATGCTGATGGATATTTCTGATTTTGAAGGACTGAACGATATTAAAGAGAAATATCTTGAGATGAACAAAGATCTGGAATATGTGCCGAAAGATGGTGTTTATGCCGTTCCGTATATGGCAAATGCAGCTGGAATTCTTTTTAACCGGGATATGTTTGAAGAACATGGCTGGGAGGTTCCGACCACATGGACAGAATTTACGAATCTTTGTGATCAGATCCAGTCAGAAGGAATCCAGCCATTATATTTTGGTTTTAAGGATACATGGACTACACTGGCACCGTGGAATGCAATTGCAGTAAGTCTGTGCGATTCTGATCTGACTTATCAGGTAAACAGTGGAAAAACAACTTTTGCAGAAAATTACAGAGAAGTGGCAGAAAAGGAAAAAGCGCTTCTTACATATGGACAGAAAGATCCGGTGTCTCAGGGATATAACGATGCCTGCACTGCATTCGCAAGAGGAGCATCTGCGATGTTTACAATTGGAAGCTATGCGATCTCTCAGATCAAATCTGTAAATCCGGATATGAATATTGGTTCTTTTGTATTTCCGGCAAATGAAGATGCGGATAAAAATGTGCTGAATTCCGGAAATGATCTGATGTTCTGCGTGATGAAAGATTGTAAAAATAAAGAGGCAGCCTATGAAGTGCTCAGTTATATGCTTGAAGATGAAAATGTCAAAAAATATCTGAATGCACAGAGTGCTGTTCCATGTAAAAAAGGTGATTTTGAGGTTACTCCGGAGCTGGAAGAAATGCGTGATTATATCGAAAACGGTATTGTAGCGGATTATCAGGACCATCATTACCCGAGCGAAATGTCGGTAGATGCAATGATC
Source organism: Blautia obeum ATCC 29174 (assembly GCF_025147765.1). Lineage (NCBI taxonomy): Bacteria > Bacillati > Bacillota > Clostridia > Lachnospirales > Lachnospiraceae > Blautia > Blautia obeum. The sequence continues at coordinate 3,441,621 of NZ_CP102265.1, read as the reverse complement.
CAGACATATCTGATGGATGACAGTGCTGATGCGACAGATACATTTATGAAACGATTTGACAAAGAATGGATCCGCTATAACAGAGATATCGTGGCAAAAGTAAAAGCATATGAGGAGGGCAATGATCATGAATAAAAAGCATGGTGCGTGGAGCAAAAATGAAAAGATATTTCTTGGCCTTCTGGCGCCGATTCTGGTTCTTTTCTTCTGCTTTAATACATTACCGCTGATCAAAGGTTTTTATTACGGACTTACAAACTTCCGCGGATATGGAAGTTATGATTTTGTAGGACTGCGGAACTTTGCAGAAATTTTCCAGGATTCCCGTGTGGGTCACTCATATCTGTTTACATTTAAATATGCGTTGGTTATGACAATTGTGGTCAATCTTCTCAGCCTGATCCTGGCACTGGGACTGAACAGCAAGATCCGTGGAAAAAATGCACTCAGAGGAATCTATTTTGTACCAAATATTCTGGGAGGTCTGGTTATCGGTTATATCTTCAGTTTCATTTTTACATATATTCTGCCAACGATCGGAGAAGTAACAGGAATTGATTTCCTGAAAACAAGTCTCCTTGGAAGTACAAAATGGGCATGGATCGCAATTGTGATCGTCGGAGCATGGCAGGGAATCGCGATGAATACGATCATTTATATTTCCGGTCTGCAGACTGTTCCGGAAGAAGTTTATGAGGCATGTATGCTGGATGGAGCATCTGGATGGAAGAAATTTAAAAGCATTACACTTCCGCTGATCATGCCATTTGTAACAATTAACCTTGTCCTTTGTATGAAAAATGCGCTGATGGTATTTGACCAGATCATGTCTTTGACAAAAGGTGGCCCGTCACAGAGCACAGAGTCCATTTCTTATCTGATCTATAACAATGGTATGAGTGGAGGACAGTTTGGTTTCCAGAGTGCGAATGCATTTGTATTCTTTATTGTGATCGTTGCGATATCACTGTTTCAGATGAAATTCCTGGGAAGTAAGGAGGAGCAGTTATAATGAGCAGAACAAAGAAAAAAGAAGGCGCTGTTCGTGGTAAGACTACAAACAGGATTATTAATATTTTACTGGTACTTGGCTGCCTGACGGTTTTATTTCCACTGTATATGACAGTGATCATTGCATTTAAGAAGCCATCGGAAATGACAAATGATGTAGCTGGTGCACTGGCATTCCCACAGAAATGGAGTTTTGAAAACTTTGCAGAGGCAATGCGTGTAACTGATTTCTGGCATTCTCTTGGAAACAGTCTTCTTATTACCGGGGTAACTGTGGTATTATGTATATTGATACATTCACTTGCCGGTTATCTGATCGGAAGAAAGATGAAGCAGCGTAAGATATTTAAGATTTCTTACTATTACATTGTAAGTGGTATGTTTGTACCGTTTGCGGTTCTTATGATGCCGCTGGTAAAAGAAACTGCACAGCTGGGAATCGCAAACCGCTTTGGTGTTATTGTATTGTATGTTGTGTTTTTTATGCCGATGAATGTACTGCTTTATTCAGGATATCTGAATAATATCCCAATGGCACTGGAAGAGGCCGCCTGTGTGGATGGAGCCGGAGTATGGCAGACTTACTGGAAGATTATTTTTCCAAATATGAAACCGATGCATGCAACAGTAGCAGTTCTCACAGCAATGAGTACCTGGAATGACGTTATGACTCCACTGGTCATCATGTCCGGTACAGATCAGAACACACTGCCGCTGGCACAGCTGAATTTCCAGACACAGTTCGGAACGAATTATAACCTGGCATTTGCATCTTATCTCCTGGCACTTTTACCAATTCTGATCTTCTATATCATTTGCCAGAAGCAGATTATCAATGGTGTTGTAAACGGAGCAGTAAAATAATTCTTGAAAAAGACAGAAAGGGAAAACGACAATGGCTATCAATATAAAGAATCAGATTTTTACTCTTCATACAAAAAACAGTACTTATCAGATGAAAGTGGACGAGCAGAATATGCTTATTCACACTTATTACGGAAACCGTACGGATGATACGGACTGTTCCTATCTGATTCGTATGGCAGACCGTGGATTCAGCGGAAATATCCCGGGGACTGACAGAGAGCGTGTATATTCTCTGGATTTTCTTCCGCAGGAGTTTCCGGTATATGGCGACGGAGATTATCGTGTAGACTGTCTGAAAGCAGACCTTGGAAGCGGTGTACAGGACGGGATATTTTTCTTTGACAGCTATCAGGTAAGAGATGGAAAATATAACATTCCGGGGCTTCCGGCATTCTTTTCTTCTGAGAAATCAGAAGGAAAGACACTGGAGATCGTTCTGAAAGATGCTGTTGAAGAAGTCTATGTACATCTTCTTTATGGAGTCTTTGAAGAGCTGGATATTATTACAAGAGCAGCAGTAGTCGAAAACCGTACAGAGGGTGATATCCAGATTTCCAGAATTATGAGTGCGTGTCTGGATCTTGGAATGGGAAAATATGATCTGATTCATTTTTATGGAAAACATGCCGGTGAGCGTCAGATGGAAAGAAACAGTCTGCCACACGGCATCACGGAGCTTCGCAGTACCCGTGGAACTTCCAGCCACCAGCATAATCCTTTTGTGATTCTTGCGGATAAAGACACTACAGAGAGTACTGGTGAGTGCTACAGTGCATCTTTTCTGTACAGTGGCGGTTTTCATGCACAGGCAGAAGTAGATCAGTTTAATCAGACAAGACTGGTCATTGGAATTGATGACTATGATTTTTCCTGGAAACTAAAAAAGGGTGAAAGCTTCAGCACACCTGAGGTATGTCTGACATACAGTGCAGATGGATTTTCAAAGCTGTCCCAGACTCTGCATCAGGCAATCGTGTCGAATCTGATCCGCAGCTGCTGGAAAGACAGAGTGCGCCCGATTCTGGTAAATAACTGGGAAGCAACCTATTTTGATTTTAACAAAGACAATCTGATTGCAATTGCAAAAGAAGCGGCAGAACTGAATCTGGATATGCTGGTACTGGATGATGGATGGTTTGGAAAAAGGGATGATGATTTCTCCGGTCTTGGCGACTGGTTTGTAAATGAGAAAAAGCTGTGCGGAACCCTTTCTGAGCTGGTGAAAGAAGTACATGATATGGGACTTTCTTTCGGGCTTTGGTTTGAGCCGGAGATGATCTCTGAGGACAGTGATCTGTATCGGGCACATCCGGACTGGGCACTGGTCATACCGGGAAGACAGCCGATCAGAAGTCGTTCCCAGCTGGTATTGGATATGTCCAGAGAAGATGTGACAGATTATCTGACAGAGCGGATCTGTGATATTGTAGAGAAAGCGGATATCCAGTATATCAAATGGGATATGAACCGTTCACTTATGGCTGCTTACAGTGCGAAGCTTCCACGTGACCGTCAGGGGGAACTGAGACATCGTTATGTGCTTGGCCTTTATAAAGTACTGGAAGCTGTGACTCAGAGATTCCCGGAACTTCTGCTGGAAGGATGCAGTGGCGGCGGTGGACGGTTTGATGCAGGTATGTTGTATTACTGTCCGCAGATCTGGTGTAGCGATAATACGGATGCGATTGAAAGACTGCGTATTCAGTACGGTACTTCCTTTGGCTATCCGATGTCTTCTGTTTCCGCACACGTATCGGTTTGCCCGAATCATCAGAATCATCGCGTGACACCATTCAAGACAAGAGGAATCTGTGCAATGCAGGGAACATTTGGATATGAACTGGATCTCAGTAAGATGACTGATGAAGAAAAGAAGATGGCGGGAGAACAGATTGCGTTCTTCAAAGAACATGGAAGACTGTTCCAGTTCGGAGATTATTACAGACTGACTTCACCATTTGAAAACAGAGACTATACTGTATGGGAATATGCGGCACAGGATGGCAGTGAGGCCTGCATGTCTGTCGTTTATACAGATATGTATGCAAATGCAGCATCTGAGATCGTGAAATGGAAAGGGCTGGATCCGAAAAAGGTTTATCAGATGCAGCTGGATGGAGAAGACGCTGGAAACTTCTCCGGCGCGGCGTTGATGCATGCCGGAATCCTGCTTCCATTACCAGAGCAAAATTATGATGCATTCCAGATTTATCTGAAGGCAGAATAGAATAAAGAAAAATTACAGAGAAAGCTCCTATGGTGTCGAAAGGCATTGTAGGGGCTTTTTTTATTTAGGAAACCGCGAAATTGTGAATAATATACAAAAATAATTTGATAAAACCATACATAATGCATGAAATGAAAAAAGTATATTTACAAAGTAAAAAATGAATGGTAATATAAAGAAAAATAAACAATGTGAAACCGGTTAACATATGGAGAAAAGTTATAATACGAAGGGAGAACAAAATGAAGAAAAAGGTAATTGCACTTGTATTAACAGCATGTATGGTGCCAGTTGTCAGCGTTGGCAGTGGGGTGGATGTAATGGCTGCCAAGGGAGATTCCGGAGATAAAATTACATTAAACTGGCAGAGCTATGATAGCTATGACAAATATCAGAAAGTTATCGAAGCTTTTGAAAAGGAAAATCCGGATATTGAAATCAATTTTGAAGAAGTATCCGATTATGCAACTAAAATTCTGACAGAAGCTACAGCAGGTGACCTTCCGGATCTTATCAACTGTAATACAGGGACTACGCAGATTCTTGCAAATGCCGGGGCATTACAGAAATTCGATGTAGATGCGCTGAAAGCAGATACAGAATACAAATTTGATGACTTCTGGGATGTCGCAGAAAGATATTGTACATATGATGGTGACTGGTATTCACTCCCACTTGATGGAGGAAATTACGGCTGGGTTTATAATGTTGATATGTTTGACAAGTGCGGAATTGAAGTTCCGGAAGATGGATTTACATGGGATGAATTTACAGAGGCATGTAAAACATTGATGGAACACAAAGATGAACTTGGAATTGAATATCCGACAATTATTAATGATATGTCTTCTGCAATTGATACTATGTATCCATGGATTACAGAGGCTGGTGGAAGCTACCTGAATGATGATGGAACCTGTGGATGGAATTCAGATGAAACCGTTACGGCTTTCGAATATGTCAAGAGTCTTGTAGATGAAGGTTATGTGCCTGCAATAGAAAAATTGGGAGACGGTTATGATGCACTGATCACAAAATTTAATGCGGGTCAGATTGCTATGTGCCGTGTGGCTCTCTGGAATTCCACATATCTTCAGGACGATGTAAACTGGAAAGCGATGAATGCACCGCGTGCGAATGATGGCACACAGGCAGAAGTACTTTTCCTGAATGGTATTGGTATTTCAAGTAGTTGCGAAAATCCGGAAGCGGCAGAAAAATTCATTAAATATTTGACCAGCGAAGAAGGTCTTGCATTATATCTTGAAGATAATACATCTCCACAGATTGCAGTAAGACAGTCTCAAGCAGATCTTTCCGTATCTATGTTTGACGAAAGTCATGATATGAAATTATTTAATACAGGACTGGAGTATGCAGGATATATTGATCTTACAGAAACATTTGCAGATCAGCAGACAATCATTGGACAGTGTTTTGATGAAATCTGGCATAATGATGCAGATATCAAGAGTACACTGGATGGCATGGTAGATCAGTTAAATAGTTTACTTGCTCAGTAACTGAAAACAAAAGGATGATGTGGAAAATATTCCGTATCATCCTTTGAATTTAACAGGAGGGATTCATGTGAGTAACACAAAAACAGTAGTAAAACGTAAAAGAGGAGACTGGCAGATCGCTGTTTTGTTTCTGTTGCCGTCCCTGATTTTGTTGGGATTGTTTGTATTCTGGCCAATGATAGATTCCATCCGTATGTCATTTTATGACTGGAATCCATTAAAAGGTAAGATATTTACAGGATTGGAAAATTATCAGAATCTGCTAAAAGATAAACTTTGGTGGACAAGTCTGGGGAACACGATCAAATATATCCTGATGAATGTTCCGCCGATCGTCATATTTTCCGTCATCATGTGCGAACTTGTGTTGTTTGCAAATAATAAAAGTAAAGTTATTTCGAAATTTATCAGAGGCAGTTTCTTTTTACCATGTGCACTTTCTCTGGTTGCAACTGGTGTTGCATGGAGATATCTGATGGGAACGAATTATGGTGTTATCAATAATTTCTTGAGTGCATTGGGCCTTGAAAAAGTTGGTTGGCTGACAGATGGAAAGATTGCACTGGGTTCTATGGCAATCGTAACAATCTGGAGATGGGCAGGATATTACATGGTTATGGTTGTTGCTGGACGTCTGGAAATTTCGCAGGAATTTTTTGAAGCGGCAGATTTGGACGGCGCAAATGCATGGCACAAATTTGTTTATATTACATTGCCTCAGCTGAAACCAGTTCTTACATATATTATTCTCATGTGCGTAATCGGTACTTTCCAGGAATTTGATCTTGTTTATACGATGACAAATGGTGGACCTGGAACAAGTACGTATTTAACTGGTCTGACATTATATAAGACTGCTTTTTCATCTTTGAAAATGGGATATTCCTGTACAATGGCAGTATTTATCTTTATTCTTTCGATTATTATTTCGGTTGTACAGTTGAAGCTGACAAGTGACAAAGACTGAGAAGGGAGAAGAGACTATGTCCAGAAAATTAAGAAAGAAAATTCTGGGAGACAGTTTAATCTGGGTAGTTATAGCTGCATTTGTAGTGATCATGCTGTTTCCATTTGTTTATATATTATCTACTGCATTAAAATCAGATACAGATCTTGCGACAAGTGTAGGAAGGATCTTACCGAAAGCGGTACAGTGGGAGAATTTTACAAAAGCATGGCAGCTGCTGGATTTTCCTAAGTGCTTTTTCAATTCATTTATTGTTGCGATAGCAGTGACTGCACTTACTATTTTTCTTTGTAGTTTAGCTGCATATGTATTTACGAGACTTGAGTTCAAAGGCAGAAATATTGTTTTTATTCTTTATCTGTCAACGATGATGATTCCGATTACAGTAAGATTGATTCCTTCTTATAATTTATGTAGAAATCTCAACATGCTGGATACATATATGGGAATGATACTTCCGCAGGTAGCATGGTCCATTCCGTTTGGAACATTTCTTATGCGTCAGTTTTACATGGGAATACCAAAGCAGCTGGATGAAGCAGCAAAAATTGATGGAGCAAGTCATTTCCAGATATTCTGGAAGATCTTACTGCCAAATACGAAATCAAGTATGACAACATTAGGAATCTATACATTTATTTCCGCATGGAATAATCTGATCTGGATGTTGTTATCCGTTAGAAGTGAAAGCAAATGGACAGTAACATTGGGAATAAGCTCAATCTGTGGTGCATCTGTAATCAAACAGCCGACATGGAATCTGATCATGGGTGTTATCGTGATTGGAATGATTCCTGTTCTGATTCTGTTCTTTGCATTCCAGAAATATTTTATGCAGTCTGTAGCTGCAACCGGCATTAAATAATAAAAGGAGATCAGTTATGAAAGGTTTAGTGGTAACAAAAGATAACAAACTGTATCTGGAAGAAAATCTTCCGATTCCGGAGATTGGAGATTATGAAGCACTGGTAAAAAATGAATGTTGTATGATCTGCAATGGAACGGATCTGGGAGTTATTGGAGGAAAGGTCAGAGAAGTAACGAGATATCCAGCGGTGTTAGGACACGAAGATGCAGGAAGAGTTGTTAAAATTGGTAAAAAAGTTACTTCTTTTAAAGTGGGAGACCTTGTAGTCAGGGCAGGACAGCCGGACAATGATAAATTTTCCAGTGCTTGGGGCGGATTTGCTGAATACGGAATTGTAAAAGACTATAAAGCTGCTATGGAAGACCAGGCCGATGTAAAAGACATTAATCTTGGAATTACACAGCAGGTGTGTCCGGAAGGAATGCAGGCAGAAGCTGCTTCTATGTTGATAACTTTAAAGGAAACATACAGTGCATTAAAAAGAATTGGCGTTGAAGATAAAAAGAAGATGGTCATACTCGGAGACGGACCGGTTGCGCTTGCTTTTCTAAGCTGTGCAAAACTGATGGGAATTCAGGAGATTTATGTCCTGGGAAATCACAGAGACAAGTTGGAAACAGCAGAAAAAATGGGAGTAGCAGGTATATTTCTTAATAAAGATGAAAAAGAAAAGAAAAAAGCTTCTGATCTGTTTAACAGAAAGATCGATATCTGTATAGATACGATTGGATCAAATCAGACGATCACACAGTGTCTGGACTATATTAAAGAGACAGGGACAATTGCTGTATATGGCTTAAAAAGCGGAGAAAATCTGGATGTACCATTACCGGAACTCAGAAATTTTAATATTCAGTATATACAGTGGCCGGTTCCTGAGGTAGAAGCTGAAGTACATAAGCCAGTTTGTGATGCAATCATGGACGGGAAAATAGACATTGATTTATTTGTGACACACAGATTTTCAATAGATGATTACGAAAAAGGATTTCAGGCAGTGAAAGACAGAACTGCATTGAAGGTAGTTTTAAATTTTTAAGGCAGCTCAGGAGGAAAGCATGATGGCAGGTTATCGATTCAATAAAGAAGAATATTTTAAAGAGACCAAAGCTGTATATTCTAATTATCCAACAGATGTTTCAAGAATGGAAAAAGAACTGGATCGCCTTCAGAAAGAAAATCCAAAGGCAAGTTCTTTTCAGAAAAAAACATGGATTTACAGAACAGCAGCCAGGGATGCTGAGGTGATTCTTTTTCCATCCAGTCCGTTTTATGCAGAAATTGATACAGGAAGAGAGCAGAACAGTGTTACTGCATCATTTCCACCGCAGCCAGGCATAGGATGCTGGTTAATGAAACAATATCCAGATTTCGTAGATGGATATGGAGAATGGAGTGGATACTACGGAAAATATGGTGTCATGAACGGACCACAGTTTATGGATGCGGCACATCATTATGCAAATTGCGAGACTATATTGAAATATGGCTTATCCGGAATAATCAGACATGCAAGGATGCGCCTGGAAGAGAAAGATCTTACAGATCATCAGCAGGATTTTTTAAAATGCATGATTGACGTATGCCGCAGCCTGCAGAGAATCTCTGAGAGATTTGCCGAAAAAGCAGAGGAAATGCTGAAAACAGAACACGATGAGGAACATGTAAAGGCACTTAAAATGATTGCTGTTACAGCACGCCGAATTCCATCTGAACCGGCTGAAACATTTTATGAAGCGATGTGTGCAATCTGGTTTACGCGTGAGATGTGCAACGCGCTGGATGGACTTGGATTTGCTGTGATTGGACATCTGGACAGAATTCTGATCAGTTATTATGAAAGAGATCTGAAAAACAATCGAATAACGCCAGATGAGGCACAGGAACTGATTGACTGTTTTGTATCGATGACAGATGCAAGATGGAATCTTGAGGCAGATCTTCCAGGAGGCACAAATGCAGATATTATCATAGGTGGATGCGATAAAAATGGTGATATTGTTTATAATGACATAAGCAGGATGATCATAAACAGTTATAAAAAATATCATTTCGCAAATCCGAAACTACAGGTGAGAATATCGGCAAAACATCCAGATGAATTTCTGCTGCAGGTAGGCGAGCTGGCAGGAATGGGGCTAAATGTGCTGTCCATCTTTAATGATGATGTTATAATTCCTGCAAATCAGAAGCAGGGAAAGAGTTTGGAAGATTGCCGGCTTTATGTTGCTGGCGGCTGTCAGGAAATCTGCCTTTCTAATGAAGTCAACAGCAGAGCATATACCTATCTAAATCTTGTGCAGATGTTAAATGGATCCTTATATCCAGAGTACTGGAATGACATATTCAAAAGAGATGGGTTTGAGTTTCTACCAGCTGCGAATGCGAGCGATTTTGAAGAATTCTATCATATTGTAATTGAAAATTATAGAAATGAACTGAATTTCTTTGTGAAAAAATATAACGAATATGGTTCATGGTGGAAAATAATAAATCCGTCGTTGTTCTTTTCTGCAACTATGCCATCATGTACTGAGACGGCAAAAGATGTCTCAGAAGGCGGTGCTGTCTATAATACAGATAATTTTGCTGCTGCGGGTGCAGGGACAGTAATTGATTCGTTATATGCGATAAAGAAGGCAGTATATGAAGATAAGATTACGACATTTGGTCACCTGCTTAAAGCGATGAAAGAAGACTTCAGAGATGATGAGATCCTTCGACAATATTTGCTTCATAAAGTCCCAAAATTCTGCAAGGATAAAGATGCTACAGAATTTGGAAAAAAGGTTATGGATGATCTGGCTGAATGTCTTGGAGGACAGGCAAATTACAGAGGCGGAAAATTTGAGCCGTCATTATTTGCTTTTTATTCTTATAACTGGTTTAAAAATGTAACGATTGCAACGGCCGATGGACGAAAAAGTGAAAGTGCTCTCTCACGAGGCGTTAACCCAAGTGAAAGTACAGAAAACATCAATATTGCAGCATTACTTGATGCAATAAAAACAATGGATTACACGAAATATCCGGGTGGGGCAGTTATTTATATGGACATTCCACTGATGTATAAAACTCCGCAGCCGTCATTGTTTGCAAGTGTGATGCGGGCCTTCTGTGAAAATGGCGGAAGCATTATGGATTTTAATGTTATCAGCAGGAATGCACTTTTAGAGGCACAGAAAAATCCGGAAACACATAAAAATATTGTAGTAAGAGTGTGTGGATACAGTGCATATTTCCATACATTGACTGCGGAAATGCAGAATGAGGTAATTCAGCGTACACAGAGGTAATCGGTAAAATGAAGCAAAAATTACTGGTAAGTCAGATACAGAACTTTTCTCTGCATGACGGACCGGGAATACGGACAACTGTATTTTTACAGGGATGTAATTTGCGATGCAAATGGTGTCACAACCCGGAGACATGGAAAAAGAAAAGTATACTGAGTTATACGGAAAATAAATGTATTGGCTGTGGTCAGTGTATTGAAATCTGTCCCTCAGGAGCACAACAGATACAAAACGGGCAGCATATTTATGAAAGAACTCTTTGTACTGTGTGTGGAAAGTGTGTGGAAATTTGCTGCACAGAAGCATTGGAAATCGTAGGAAGTTATTATTCTGTTGAAGAATTATCGGAACTTTTACTCAGAGACAGAAGACTCTATGAAATTTCAGAAGGCGGTGTTACTTTTTCTGGTGGAGAACCAATGATGCAGGCAGAGATTCTATATGATTTGTGCAGCAGACTTCAGGAAGAGCATATTTCAGTTGCTTTTGAAACAGCACTTGCTTTTCCCTGGAAAGTGATACACAGAATGACAGAATGTGTAGATCTGTTTCTTGTAGATTTCAAGATATTTGACAATGAAAAACATAAAGAATATACAGGAACAGAAAATACTCTGATCAAAGAGAATCTGAAAAAATTGGTGAATTACAGACCGATCATGATCAGGATTCCAATCATAAAGGGAATCAACGATGAGATAGAAAATGCTGTTGTAACAGCGGATTTCCTTGCGGCTCTTGGAAAAAACATCAAAAGTGTGGAACTTTTGCCATATCATGATTTTGGAGTTGAAAAAGCAAAACATGTCGGAGTGAATCAGCAGATGTTTGAAGCACCTGATGAAAAACAGCTGGAGCAGTTGAAAGAAGTCTACAGAAGCAGGAAGCTTAACGTAGTGGAATAAAGAAGATTGCTAACAGAAAGGAACAGAGACAGAAATGAAAAAGCTTTTTATGAAAAGGCACGAAGAAAACTGGTTGCGCATTCCTTATGAAGAGAATGCAGATCCATGTATCATAACTATTTCAGACAGTACTGGAAAAAAAGAAATTGTCCGGATGAAAGTATCTGAGACAAGAGTGGACTATTGGATGGCATATCCGTTGAAAGAATTTTCCGGGGACGATATTCAGGCAGAAGGCCCGGCGAACAGATGGATCAATGCAATAGAACTTTCTGATAATCCGGAAAAACAGAGAAGAAGAGAATTGTCTAAGTCTGTCATTCAGTATATGCCGCCAACCGGATGTATCCAGGAACTGAAAGGTGTAAAAAAAGCAGGAGAAAAGTGGATTCTGGACTGTGTGATTGATCCGTGTTCGATGACAGGAATTGAAGAAAATCAAACAGCTATGTGTCTTGTAAGCAAGGATCTCCTACACTGGAAACGTGAGGAAAGTGAGCTTCCGGGGATCGAAAGTATCTGTCGGAAAGCGGATAAATGGATTGGTGATATTGAACAACAAATAGAATTTGAAGAAGATGGAAAAATATGGATTTTAGGTCAGACTGCGAAAAAAACATGTGAAGGTGTTGCTGCATCCAATGCAATCAGTATTCCATCCGTTTTTTCAGGAGAACAGTTAAAGCCGGCTGCACAGGTGGATAATCTGCGTGTGTGGGTCAGACAGTGGCATAATGAGCATATTGATAAGAAGTTTGAATTTCTTATGAGATTTCGTCAGGGACCGGATGTATGGCCGGAAGTCCGACTCCTGGCACCCGAAAATATTGTATCCGATATTCAGACAAAAGCCTGTGAAGTAGAACTGGAAATGTTTGTCGGGCAGGAAACGGAAATTGAGTTTGAGTTGTGTGGAGTAAAATGGATCTGGAAGGCATTGGATCAGACGCTGAACTGCCGGGGATATAAAATGAAAGTTCCAACAGAAAAGGGAAGGTTGTACCTGCATTTTTACAGAGATATGGCAATTCAGGAATTATACGCAGACAGGAAGAATGCAATGCTCATAGTTCAGGACGATGGTCCTAAAAAAGAGGATTATAAGATTCGAAGTGAGCAGGTGGAAAACATCAACAATCCATCCTTTTATCTTCAATATAATGCAGAACCGTATTTTGAAATCCATACAAATGGAAAAACAGCCTCTGTCATTTGTCTGAATATATGGGGACTGAGATCTACGCGATACGAAGAAGAAAACAGATTGTTGATTAAACAGGAAGAAAAAGGACAACCGTTGTTTAAATCTGAATCCTATACAGTATATGAGAACTGTGTAGAAGATCGTATTTATGGAGAACCGGCAGCATGGGCAGTGAGGGATGGAAAGACCGTGTTATCACCGGTGAGGGCTGTAGAAGAATTTTGCTGGAGAGATACTCCGTGGGGAGACATGACAAGAATCCAGAATAGAACCGAGCGTTGGGATGCACCGGAGGAGTCTGTTTATCCGAGTCTGCACACAAAGCATAATGTTATAAATGCCGCATTTTCTCTTGCAACAGATATTATGTGTCAGAACAGGAATAAAAAATATGCCCTGCCAGGCCAGGAAGGTCTGATGAATGCAGCTGTTTTTCAAAGAGAAGGAGAAGGTTTCGGAAGCTGGGTAAGAGACACCTGTCATGCAGCATTTCGATGTCAGAATCTACTTGCACCGGACGAAGCCAGAGAATCTTTGTCCTATATTTCTGAACATGGATTTAATAATGGCGTTGACTGTGCAGCAATGCCGGCGATTGCTGCATGGGATCATTATATAACAACAGGAGATATTCAGCTTTTGTATGAAATGTTGCCGGGAATTATAAAATATGCAGAAGAGGCAGATGCACGCTATGATGAAGAAATGCAGCTGATTCATGCGACAATGTGTCTTGCACAGGATGCCTTTGAAGAGCCGGAAAATGGAGGATATTGTCTTGGGACAGAAATTACATTTGCTTTGATGTATCAGGATGTTGCCAAGATATGTAAGGTTACAGGATGCTATCTGGAGAGAATTAAGTTCTGGGAAAATCGTGCAGAAGAAATGTTTACATCCATAAAGGAAAAATACTGGAATGAAGAAAAAGAATGCTTTACAAGTGGACCGATAGGAAGCGAAGCATATGAAAAAGGCTGGTGGGAAACGACTGGTGCAGAAATGGTTTTGTGGCCACGGTTTGGCATTGCAACTGAAAGACAGAGAAATTTGTTTTTGAAGACAATCGAAAGTAATCCGGAGGCATTTTCTGAGTTTGGAATTAACTGGTATCCTTTCCGTAAAGAAAAAAATCATTTCTGGAGAGCTTGCTGGGTATCATGGACGCTTGGATTATCGGAAGCGGCTGGTGAAAGTGGAAATAAAGAATTTCTGAAAAAGCTTATTTTTGCACAGGTAAGGAATGTGCTTCTGAATAAATCGTTCCATGAAGTAATGGATGTTGATACAGGAAGAGCATGGAGATGGCCGCACCTGCCATGGCATGCAGCAGGGTTTATTGGGTTTATTGTCAATGGAGTTTTTGGAATACGTTACAGTGAGCAGGGAATTCAGGTACATCCATGTATTCTGGATGAATTTGAGGGAGCAGTACTTGATTCTGTTCCATATCAGAATGCAAAATTTGTATTTGAGATACATGGGCATGGTGACAGCTATACAGTAAAACTGGATGGAAATCCGCTGGAAGGTTTCTTTGGCAAAGAAATGACAGGAGAGCATAAAGTGGATATATATGCTCATGAAACTGAATAAGAGTAACGTAGCAGAAAGCTCCTGAATGGGAGCTTTTTGCATGCAAAAAAACAGAGTTTGGCTTGCGAAACATACGAGTAAATAGTTATAATAATAAAAAGATGAGTTAACCTGTAAAAACGCGGAGGATTAAATGGCAAATATTAAAGATGTGGCTAAACTGGCCGGAGTCTCGGTGACAACCGTTTCGAGAGTATTAAATAATAAAGGATATATATCACAGGATACATATGAAAGTGTATATAGAGCAATTGATCAACTGGACTATGTTCCGAATCAGATTGCACGAAATCTTTTTAAACAGAAGTCTTATTATATCAGCCTGATCGTGCCGGACAGCTCGCATCCTTTTTGGGCGGAAATAACGAAATATATTGAAAGGAAGCTTTATAAACATCATTATAAACTTTTTCTTTGTAATACGGGAGATACGGAAGATAAAGAAAGAGATTATATAAAAATGATGAGAGAAAATATGGTTGACGGTATTATTCTTGGAACACATATGCTGGCAGAGACAGAATATCAGAATCTGGATTTGCCTATTGTAGCGTTGGATTACCGGGTGGCAGAAGATATTCCGACCATCTATTCCGATCATAATAAAGGTGGCCTGCTGGCAGCAGGAGAAATTCTAAAGAATGACTGCAAATGTGTTTTAAATGTAACAGCCGTTGTGACAGATAAATCTCCATCTATTAACCGTCATAGAGTTTTTTCAGAAACATTGAAGAAAAATGGTGTAAAATGCATTGATTATACCTGGGATACAAAACAAAAAACGGAAGATTATTATCAGCAGATGAATGAACTTTTTGATAAATATCCAGAAATGGATGCAATGTTTTCAGAAGATCTGATTATTATGAATGCGTTAAAATGTGCAGGTGAGAGGGGAATGCATATTCCTGACGAATTTAAAACGGTGGGATATGATGGAACTTTGATTGCAAAGATGAGTTATCCATCAATGACTTATATTTCACAGCCAATAAAAGAACTTGCAGATACATTGGTAGATGTATTGTTAAAGAAAATAAACGGTGCAAAATTATCTGAAGATATTGTTTTAGAGGATGTCTGTCTGGTAAAAGGGCAAACTACAGAATAAAGAGAAATTGCAGAGAAAGCTCCTATGGTGGCGAAAGGCATTGTAGGGGCTTTTTTTATATGAAAAATCCACAAAACAAAGCACAAAAAAGGAAGAACGGAGTCGAGCAATGCCTTAACTAAATGACATTGCGGAGTCGAGTTCTTCCTTTTTTGAGATATACTTAATTCGATTAAATTGCGTCCAGTGCCTGAGCGATATCTGCGATCAGGTCGTTTTTATCTTCAAGGCCGCAGGAGATACGGATCAGTCCGGCTGGAATTCCGGCAGCAGCGAGCTGCTCGTCATTCATCTGGCGGTGTGTGGAGGTTGCCGGGTTGAGGCAGCAGGTTCTTGCATCTGCTACATGTGTTTCAATTGCTGCAAGTTTCAGATTTTTCATGAATTTTTCGGCAGCAGCACGTCCACCCTTTAATTCAAAGGAAACAACACCGCATCCACCGTTTGGCAGATATTTCTTTGCAGTTTCATAGTATTTGTTGGATGGAAGTGTCGGATAGTTTACGAATTCTACTTTGTCGTGTTTCTCAAGGAATTCTGCAACTGCCTGGCCGTTTTCAACATGTCTTGGCATACGTACATGAAGTGATTCCAGTCCAAGGTTCAGAATAAATGCACTTTGTGGAGACTGAGCGCAGCCGAGGTCTCTCATCAGCTGAGAAGTACATTTGGTGATGAAAGCGCCTTCTTTTCCAAATTTTTCAGCATAGGTAACTCCGTGATAAGAATCATCCGGTGTGCAGAGTCCCGGGAATTTGTCTGCATGTGCCATCCAGTCAAATTTGCCGCCATCGATGATCGCACCGCCGAGCGCTGCTCCGTGTCCATCCATATATTTGGTTGTGGAATGTGTAACGATATCTGCGCCCCATTCGATCGGACGTAAGTTGACCGGTGTTGGGAAGGTGTTATCTACGATGAGCGGCACACCATGTGCGTGCGCTGCTTTTGCAAATTTCTCGATATCAAGAACGGTAAGTGCCGGATTGGCGATAGATTCACCGAAAACAGCTCTGGTATTTTCTTTGAAAGCTGCGTTTAATTCTTCTTCTGTGCAGTCCGGGTCAACGAAGGTAACGTCTACGCCCATTTTTTTCATTGTAACTGCAAGAAGGTTGTAGGTTCCTCCATAGATGGAAGAGGAGGAAACGATATGGCTGCCGGCTTCGCAGATATTGAAGACAGCGAAGAAGTTTGCTGCCTGTCCGGAAGAAGTCAGCATACCAGAGGTACCGCCTTCGAGAGCTGTGATCTTGGCTGCAACATAGTCGTTGGTAGGATTCTGTAATCTTGAATAGAAATATCCTTCAGCTTCAAGGTCAAAGAGCTTGCCCATGTCTTCGCTGGTATCATATTTGTAAGTGGTTGACTGAATGATCGGAATCTGACGTGGTTCGCCGTTTCCTGGTGTGTAGCCTGCCTGCACGCATTTTGTATTAATAGTATAGTCCATGAATTTGCCCACCTTTATATAAATTGTAATATCTTTATGTTATACTTTTTTTTGTTATATGTAAAGAAAAAATACATACTTGATCGGTATGAGAACGAATGGGCTGTGAAGATTGAGACAATCTGTTTTTCACTTTGTTCTGGGGTAGCCGTATCGGGCACGAAATAGACCGCAAGATGGAAAAAGCCGAAATGCAGATGTCATTCTTGGGCGAAAGATAGACTGCAAATTGAGAAAAGATGAAATGCAGATAATATTCTGGGATAAAATGTAGACTTCAAATGTAGACTTCAGAACAGAAAAATATAGAATGTAGATTATATACGCGAAAAATATAGGTCCTTTTATGCATGTAAAACAGAAAAGTGCATTTACCCCAAAAAGAAAAAACTGGAATAAAATATAGCAGGTGATTAATAGGCAGGTATTAAGTAATGCTATAAACAGGAGAAACATTTATGAGACAATACAATAAAAAATTACATGAGAAATATGAATTCCGCGATATCAGGCGGGATGAGATCGAACAGGCCGTGAGAATTGAGGCAATCTGTTTTCCCCCAAATGAGGCTTGTACATATGAGCACATGGCACCACGAATCGAAAATGCACCGGATCTTTTTCTGGTGGCAGTGGACCGAAAAACTGGAAAGATGGCAGCTTTTCTGAATGGTCTGGCAACGAATCGGGAACATCTGACGGATGACTTTTTTACGGATGCTGACCAGCATGATCCGGCTGGTACAAATATTATGCTCCTTGGACTGGATGTGCTGCCGGAGCACCAACACCAGGGACTGGCAAGAGAACTGATGGAACAATATAAGGAAAGAGAACAGGTTAAGGGAAGAAAGAAGCTGATCCTGACCTGCCTCCCGGATAAGGTTGAGATGTATAAGAAATTTGGCTTTAAAGACCATGGAATCGGCGATTCTGTGTGGGGCGGCGAAGCCTGGCATGAGATGGATATTGTGTTGGAGTAGAGTAAGATATCCTTCTTTGCAGACTTGAATTTACATTCGTTTGATATTATAATCAAAGGGATTGAAACGAATCCTGAAACAGCGGGAACATTTAATTTTAAGGAGGAATCTTATTATGATTACCTGGAACAACCTGGATACTCTTGAATCATTCAAAGAACTTTTCAATGTAAAAAAAGTAAACCTTGTAGAAGCCATGACCGGAGAAAATGGTGCAGAACGTGTAAAGAACTACAGTGTACCGATGGCTGCTGGTCTTGCATATAACTATGCTGCAAAGCAGGTAGATGATGAAGTGCTGGAAGGTCTTAAAAAACTGGCAAAAGAAGCACAGCTTACTGAAAAATACGCAGCTCTTTACAATGGCGAAATGATCAATACAGGTGAGAAACGTCTTGTTCTTCATCAGCTGACACGTGGACAGCTTGGTGATACTGTCACAGCTGACGGTGTTGACAAACGTGCTTTCTATGTAGAACAGCAGCAGAAGATCGCTGACTTTGCCAATAAAGTACATGCAGGTGAGATTACAAACGCAGCAGGAGAAAAATTCACAACTGTTGTTCAGATCGGTATCGGCGGAAGTGACCTTGGTCCTCGTGCAATGTATCTTGCACTTGAAAACTGGGCAAAGAAAAACGACAAATTCAAAATGGAAGCAAAATTCATCAGCAACGTAGATCCGGATGATGCGGCAGCAGTTCTGAATTCTATCGATGTTGCACATTCCATTTTTGTACTGGTTTCCAAATCAGGTACAACCCTTGAAACTCTGACAAACGAATCTTTTGTTAAAGATGCTCTGAAGAATGCAGGTCTGGATGCTTCCAAACATATGATCGCAGTTACAAGTGAGACATCTCCTCTTGCAAAGAGCGATGATTACCTTGCAGCATTTTTCATGGATGACTATATCGGCGGACGTTATTCTTCCACATCTGCAGTTGGTGGTGCTGTATTATCTCTGGCATTCGGACCGGAAGTATTTGCAGAATTCCTTGAAGGTGCAGCAGAAGAAGACAAGCTTGCAAAGAACGAAGACGTTATGCAGAATCCGGCTATGCTGGATGCACTGATCGGTGTATATGAAAGAAATATCCTCGGATATCCAAGCACAGCTGTTCTTCCATATTCACAGGCACTGAGCCGTTTCCCGGCACATTTACAGCAGCTTGATATGGAATCCAACGGAAAATCTGTAAACCGTTTCGGTGAGCCTGTAGATTATGTGACAGGACCGGTTATCTTCGGAGAGCCAGGAACAAATGGACAGCATTCCTTCTATCAGCTCCTGCATCAGGGAACAGACATCGTACCGCTTCAGTTTATCGGATTTAAGAACAACCAGATGGGTACAGATGTAGTGATCCAGGACAGCACAAGCCAGCAGAAACTCTGTGCAAACGTAGCAGCTCAGATCGTTGCATTTGCATGCGGTAAAGCAGATGACAATCGCAATAAGAACTTCGAAGGCGGACGTCCGTCCAGCATCATCATCGGCGAGCAGGTAAATCCGGCAAGCCTTGGCGCACTCCTTGCACACTTCGAAAATAAAGTTATGTTCCAGGGATTTCTGTGGAATGTAAACAGCTTTGACCAGGAAGGCGTTCAGCTTGGTAAAGTCCTTGCAAAACGTGTTCTTGCACACGAGACAGACGGAGCATTGAAAGTATTCAGCGACCTTCTGAATATCTGATCTTGAAATTAGATTAATTATGAAATGATATAAGCCCTTCATTTACAGATGAGATTCTGCAAGTGAGGGGCTTACTTTATATGTTGTTATCTCCGTTCTACGATATGATAATACGATTTTGCGGTCATAAGATAGATCAGGCCATATACCAGTGCAAAGATCAGCACCGTACCGGCGGTACAGCCGATGAACAATCTGGTATTTGTCATGCCGAACAGCAGGAGCATCCGGCGGATCAGTGGAAATGCCATGGAAATATGAAGCATTGCCATGAGAAGCGGAAGGAAAAATACCATCAGGATCTGACGTCGGATTGAGCTTTTGACTTCGCGATGGCTCAGTCCTACTTTCTGCATGATCTCAAAACGATTCTGGTCTTCGTATCCTTCCGAGATCTGTTTGTAGTAGATGATCATCGCTGTACCGAGAAGGAAAAGTGATCCGAGGAAAATTCCGATGAACAGAAGGGAACCGTTATCTGCGTAGTAGGAATCATATTCCTGTGCACGGATTCCGGAAGTAATCCAGGAGTTATCCGACAGCTGTCCATTATCTTGCAGAGCTTTTATTGCATCCAGTACCGGTGTACCATAGGCAATTTTTGTTTCATCGGAGCCGGTGATATCCAGACCAAGATGAACGGTCAGATCCTGTCCAGCAGGGGTAGCTGAGGTATTCTTATACATTTCTGTTCGCATTTTATCAAACTTTTCAAAATCAGAATCAGTGACAACAAATACTGCATTTCTATAGACGATATCGCGACCGCAGGTCAGAGGAGAATTCTCCAGCCATTTTTTTACAGAGAAAACAGAATCATTGACTGTGAGAGAATCTGATTTTTCAGTCATCTTTGAAGCCCATGCAAGAATCTCTCCATCCTGTAATGCCGGATTTGTACCAGTGAGTTTTTCATATTCAGACTGACGCACAAGTGAAAGTGTCAGTACAGAACCAGACTCCGTTAAAGTACCTGGCTCAGCAATCTGAATCTGCCCGTGATCTATACGACTGATGATTGTGAGATAAATTTCTTCGGCTTTTTTGTCTACAGGAACCTTGTTGTCAGAAATTGCTTTTTCAAATGTTTCTATTGCAGTCTGGCATTCCTCTTCACCGACACCGGTAATGGAGATATCGGTATCGTATGGGTAACGGTTTACCATGATATCATTCATACCAAAATAGATAGAGACAGTCATGGAGATCATGAGCAAAACTCCGGTACTTAAGATACAGATGCTGGCCAGTCCGACAGCGTTCTGCTTCATACGGTAAAGCATACCGGAAATACTGATAAAATTTCCAGTCTTGTAGTAAAAGCTTTTTCTGCGGCGAAGAAACTTCAGAATTACAATACTGCCTGCAGTAAAAAGCAGATAGGTTCCTGCCATAACAAGGATTACGGCAAGCAGGAAGATTGTGATTGCTTTAATTGGTGATTCTGTTGTGATGGCAAGGTAATAACCGATACCAAGACAGATAAAACCAAGCAGTGCCATAAGCCATTTTGCTTTCGGCTCTCTTTCTCCCGTGTTGTTGCCACGAAGTAATTCTACCGGACGGCTTAAATGAATCCTTCTGAGATTCAGAAGAAGGATCAACAGGAAAATGGCACCGAACATCAGAAGACAAGTAATAATTCCCTTTGTGGAAATATAAAATCCAAGTACTGCCGGAATATGCAGCAGTCTCAGAAGAAGGAGAAGTGACAGTTTACTGGCAAGGATTCCGATTGCGATTCCACCAGTGAGGGAAAGGATCGTTGTAAAAATCGTTTCCAGTAACAGTACAATGCCGATATGATTTCTTTCCAGTCCAAGAATATTGTAAAGTCCGATTTCTTTCTGCCTTCTTTTCATCAGGAAACTGTTACTGTAGATCAGAAAGATCACACAGAAGATCACAACAACAACTTCTCCTGTAGAGAGAATCATTCGTACTTCTGCGGCATGGCGAACAGCCTGATCCAGCGTTGGACAGTCGCGTAAAAATTCCATCATATAGATCATGGCGATGCAGAAGATACAGGTGATCATGTAAGGAATGTAGGTGCTTTTATTGTTGCGGATGTTCTGAACTGCCAGTTTTGAGAAGATTCCTTTACGCATGATATTCACCGCCTGTTGTCAGTATGGTAAGCGTATCGGCAATCATCTGATACATTTCCTGGCGGGATTTACTGCCCTTATAAATCTGATGAAAAACTTCTCCATCTTTAATAAAAAGGACTCTGGATGCATGGCTGGCAGCCTGTGCACTGTGCGTGACCATCAGAATCGTCTGTCCTTCGTCATTGATCTCGCCAAACATGGAAAGCAGTGCAGATGCTGCTTTTGAATCGAGGGCTCCTGTGGGCTCATCAGCAAGAATCAGCTTCGGGTCTGTGATCAGAGCTCTGGCAACCGCTGCACGCTGTTTCTGTCCACCGGAAACTTCATAAGGATATTTATCCAGAAGTTCTGTGATACACAGTGCCTGTGCAATCGGGCGAATCTTCTGTTCCATTTCTCGGTAATCTTCGCCGGCAAGGACGAGTGGAAGATAAATATTATCTCTTAAAGAGAAGGTATCCAGCAGATTAAAATCCTGAAAAACAAAGCCAAGGTTTTTTCTTCGGAAAGCCGAGATTTCTTTTTCTGTAAGATGTACGATATTTTTTCCTTCGAGGAGAACTTCTCCGGAAGTCGGGCGGTCGAGAGATGCCAGTATATTGAGGAGGGTAGTCTTTCCGGAACCGGATTCTCCCATGATTGCAACAAATTCCCCTTTTTCTATAGAAAAAGTGACATTGGAGAGTGCCTGCACTTTGTTTCCTCCGAAACGGGTGCTGTATATTTTTTTGATATTAGTTACTTCTAGTAAAGCCATAACCGGGGCTCCTTTCTTTTTTATTGATAAGGTAAGTATAGAAATCTTTCCCGGCTTCTGCCATCGAAGCAGGTTACAATATACGAAAAAACCTTACATTTCTGTAAGGTCGTTTCGAATGGAGGCATAAACTCCTAGGATATTTCTAATTAATACATGGTCAGGACATTCTGGGAAAATTCCAGGAATACTTTTGTTCCTTTGCCTTCTTCGGAAGTTACATAGATGCGATGACCGAGACGTTTCATGATTTTCTTGCTGAGATACAGACCGATACCGGTTGCACGGTTGTTTTCACGCCCGTTGACTCCGGTGTAGCCTTTTTCGAAGATACGTGGAAGATCTTCCTTGCGGATACCGATGCCGGTATCTTCGATTATAAGTGTAACGGGAGATGGGCTTATCATGTTTGAAATATCCTCTGTATTTTGTGAGTTACCGGGGACATCTTTCAAAGAAATACGAATCCCGCCGGTACGGGTGTATTTGAGTGCGTTTGACAAAATTTGTCCAATTACAAAACCAAGCCATTTTTCATCGGTCAGGACATTCTCTGAAATTCCTTCATAAGTCAGAGACAGTTTTTTTGAAATAAAGATTCCGGCATATTTATGTATCTGTTCGCGGATGATCGAATCAAGGGCACAGCGTGAAAGTTTCAGATCTGAGGACATATCTTCTGTGCGCAGATAACCCAGAACCATTTCTACATACTGTTCAATCTTAAAAAGTTCAGTGAGAGCTTCTTTATTCACTGTCGGATTTTCCTGAAGGAGCAGACGCAGAGCAAAAATTGGTGTCTTGATCTGGTGTGCCCACATCGTGTAATAATCAGTCATTTCTTCCAGTGTCTTCTGGTTAGCAGTTTCAGCATCTATTCGCATTCGGTTCAGGCTGTGCATGATCTCCTGCTGAAGAGCATCGGCTTCGTTGGAAGGAGCATCCATACGGGACAGATTAATATCCGGTGCTGCAGAGATAATCTGAAGATTATGAATGTTCTTCTGGTAGTTATGAAAGCCGAAAGCACACGTACCAAGCCCGGTCAGAATCCAGAGGACCGCAATGTACAGAATGGGTTCCAGTGGAAGTTGGTACAGAAGGAAGATCATTCCTGTAAGTATCGTCGGAAAAAGCATCAGTAAGATTTGTAGTTTTATTTTGTTCAGATAATCCAGAAATAATTTCATAAAGTAATCCTTCATAGGGTGAGTGCTTTTAAGTTGCACATTATACCATGTATCCAAGTCCTTTTTTGGTGATGATAAAGTCTTTCAGCCCTTCCCCTTCCAGTTTTTTGCGCAGACGGGTGATATTTACGGTCAGGGTATTGTCGTCAACAAAGCTGTCACTTTCCCAGAGCTTTGTCATAATGGCATCTCTGGAGACTGCTTTTCCGGCATGTTCCAGAAGTATCTCCAGAATGCGGAGTTCGTTTTTCGTAAGGTCAATATCATGACCGTTCCAGGTCAGGGTACAGCGGGAAGGATTCAGGACAGCACCCTTATGTTCAAGGACACTTCCCGGAGTTCCGAAGGAATAGGTACGGCGCAGGATTGCCTGAATCTTGGCAGTCAGCACATCCAGATCAAATGGTTTTGCAATAAAATCGTCTGCACCACGGCTCATTGCCATGACCATATTCATATTGTCAGATGCAGAGGAAATAAAGATGATCGGTACCTGGGAAATCCGACGAATCTCCTCACACCAGTGAAAACCGTTATAAAAAGGCAGTTTCAGATCCAGCAGGACAAGCTGCGGATCTCTGTGAGCAAATTCCTGTATGATATTGGAAAAATCTTCTGCGCAGGAGACATCATATCCCCAGGAACAGAGATTCTTTTTCAGAAGGTTGGCGATGATCTCATCATCTTCTACGATGAAAATACGGTACATGGGCAGTCCTTTCTGGTAAAATTGTATTTTATGCTAATCATAACATGTCTTTGAAAGATTGCAACAAAATTCACTTTGTGGCATTATAGTAGAAGGAAATTATTTGATGTGTATAATAGAAGACTATGAATAACAACAGAAGGGAGAGTTTAATATGGATCTGGTGAAAGAGGCAATTTTCCTGGGATTTTCGGGAGCTGCCGTTATGGATACAAAAGAGCTTGTTTTTGTGCCGGAATACCGAACGTTCTGTGAAGAAAACTTATGTGGATGTTATAATGTAAATCCGGCCTGTCCTCCGGAGAGCGGAACAGCAGAAGAGATGAAACAACGTGCACTACAGTATGAAAAGACGCTGGTGCTGCAGACCATGCAGGAAGACATGCATGATTCTGCACAATACAAGAAGGACAAGTTACTGCAGAACAAAATGACTGAAGAACTTGCAGAGAAGATGAAAGCAGAGGGCAAAACAGATATCCTGATCATGAGTGCCGGACCGTACAAACATAATTCCTGTATGTCTGCATATTGCGTGGATGCACAGAAGATGGCAGATGCAGCAGGGATGCTCTGCTGGACAGACGATGGAATGGTACGGTATTTTTCACAGATTCTGTTTCATGAATAAAAGAATTTTCGAAAAAATTTCACAGGTAATATTTTACCGTAAATCAAATTGTATTACGAATGCGGATGTGGTAAAATCAGTATCAGAAAATTTGATTTTATAAATCCAGGTGGAAAACCTGGCGCATACACATATGACAGGAGGCTTCTTATTATGGAAAGACATGCATTTGCAATGAAAGTAAAAGCAGGCAGAATGAATGACTACCGCAAGAAACTCGGAGAGATCTGGCCGGAGCTGACCGCTCTTCTTGACCGCAATAAAGTAAAGAATTTCAGTATCTGGAATGCAGAAGACCTGATCTTTGGTTATTATGAAAATGAAGACGGAGCGAAATTAAGCGAAGAAGAAGTTGCAGCAAAAGATGCAATCACTGCGAAGATCGATGACACATTTGACTGGATTTCCACACCGGGTGAAGATATGAGACTGATGTATCATAACTTTGGTATTGTAAGAGAAAATAAAGAATTGATCCGTCACAGAATGTTTATGACAAAACTGAAAGCAGGATGTGAAGAGGAATACAAGAGACGCCATGACGGACTGATCGCACAGAGAGGTGACACTGTAGATCCGGGTCCGGACAGTAATTTCAGCATCTGGTGTGCCGGTGGCTATATTTTTGGATACGATGAGATCGATACTACAATGGAAGTAGAAGAAACGGTTGAATCCAGAGAGCAGACCGTTGAATGGGAAATGCGTCAGCTGGGAATCATGGACTGGATCACCAATGATGTAGACTGGATGACAGGTGATGTACATGCAGATGTAAAACGTCTGGCATGGCATAATTAAGATTACATAAAAAGAACCTTGCAGCTTCGGACAGAGATGAGTTTAAAATTTCTGTAAGAATCCGCAGGGTTCTTTTCTGTTATAATTATTTTTTCATATTCAGATAACCCTGTATGGTATTTTCAATCAGATGATAAGTCAGTCGCGCCACCTGTTCAGGAGACTCACTCTGTGGCGAAGACAGCCAGGTACGGATCAGTCCAACACATCCGTTAAGAATAAAGGCATATGGATATTTGATATCCGGATCATTTTTTGGAAATCTGTCAGGAAGTTGTTTCAGAAAAGTTTCTGCCAGAAGGTTTTCAATCTGTTCTACAAATGCCATGTCACCGTGCGGTCCGAGAAGTGCCAGGCAGAGGTCCCTGTCATTATCCATGATGGAGAAGAACTGGACAATAAATGGAAGTACGGAATCCGGGTTACCTGGGTCAATCAGGTGGTTCTGCATAACTTCCGTAATATTCTGCATTGCTTCTTCTTCAATTTTGTGCAGCATCTGATAAATGTCTGTATAGTGCAGATAAAAGGTAGAACGGTTGATATCGACCTCATCTACCAGTTCTTTTACGGAAATTTCCTTGATACTCTTCTGTTGCATAAGCCGGGCAAGTCCCTCCCGGAGCTGCGCTTTCGTTTTGCGGACGCGTCGGTCCATTTTTTCTGCCATGTAAAAATCCCCCAATCTTTTTACCAAAAACAAACAGGTTTTATGTAAAATGTCAAATTTTGACACCTAATAGACAAATATACAAAAAACGTCTATTAATATACAAAATATAAAATGTTTGTCGGTTGTAACTGTTTCCTGTGTTTAGTATAATACGGATTGCAAAGAAAAGCAACATGATGTTGATTAATAGAGCTAAAGACTTTTACTAGAAAGAAAGGGGCACAATTATGATCAAAAATGAGTGGAAAAGCTTATGGAATAATAAGATTCTGATCATTGTCGTGATGGCGATCATTGTTATTCCGGTGATCTATGCGGGACTGTTCCTGAAATCCATGTGGGACCCATATGGAAATCTCGATAAACTTCCGGTAGCAGTAGTCAACAATGACAAATCAGTAGAATATAATGGAAAGACGTTAAGCGTCGGTTCAGATATGGTGGATGAACTGAAAGACAACGATTCACTGGATTTCCATTTTGTAGACAGCGACGAGGCAGAACAGGGACTGAAAAATGGAACCTATTATATGGTAATTACGATTCCGGAAGATTTTTCTTCTGATGCTTCTACACTGATGGATGACAATCCGAAGAAAATGGAACTGAAATATGAAACAAACCCGGGAACAAACTACATTGCTTCCAAAATGAGCGAAACTGCTCTGTCAAAGATTCGTGAGGCGGTTGCTTCCAAAGTAACAGAAACATACACACAGACAGTGTTCGATCAGATAGGCACAGTCGGAGACGGCATGCAGGAAGCTGCCGATGGATCAACAGAGCTTAAAGATGGTCTGACAACAGCCTCTGATGGAAATAAAACCATTACAACCAATCTGAAAAAACTTGCAGACAGCACGCTGACTTTCAAAAGCGGTGCTGAGACTCTGACAGAAGGTTTGAAAGAATATACAGATGGTGTATCGCAGGTTGACAGTGGTGCAGCACAGCTTGATGAAGGTGTTGGTACACTGACTGACAAAGTGCCGACACTGACAAATGGTGTGAATACATTAAATGATGGTGTGAAAAGTTATACAGACGGAGTGGCAACATTAAATGCTAATTCCGCACAGATCACATCCGGTGTGAACAGTCTGGCAACAGGTGCACAGAGTCTGGAGACAGGTCTGGATACATTAAAAAGTGGTACTACTCAGTATGTCAGCGGAGCAAATACACTGGTGGATGGTGTGACACAGTATGTTGCAGGTGCAGAACAGCTTGCAGCAGGTGCGAAACAGTTATCTGCACTGGAAAATCTGGATCAGGTTTCTACAGGAATCTCACAGTTGAATGCAGCAGTTTCTGACGGAAACAGTTCTCTTACAAGTGGAACACAGCAGCTGGAAAGTGGACTTGGACAGCTGTCATCGCAGTTAAAGACATTGGCAGGAAGTACAACCGCAGAGAGTATCAAACAGCTCGCATCCGGGTTAAACACAGCTAAAACGGGTATGGAATCTGCCAGTGCAGGAATGAGCAGTGCGGCAGATGGTATGAATCAGGCAGCATCCGGGATGAATACGGCAGCCGAGACAATCAGCGCAGCCAGTGCAGGTATCTCCCAGGCAGCATCCGGTATGCAGAGTGCAACGCAGCCGGTTGCTGCAGCAGCTAACAGCATGACAGGCATCGTCCAGCAGTGTGCACAGGATGCCAATAACCAGATCAGTGCAGCGAACGCACAGGTACAGGCAGCTAATAATCAGACAGCAGCCGCGAATGCGACGATTGCAAATGCTGCAGCAGCATTAAGTACACTGCAGGGTCAGGCTGATGAGAATGGAATGATTTCCGCAGAAAGTCTCAGTGCGGTGATCGGCTCTCTTACTCAGGCAGATGCAGGAGTCGCAGGCGTTGATGGAATCAGTGCAGACAGTTATACAGGTCAGGCACAGGCGGTTGTCAGTGCAGTTTCTGGCCAGCTGGCATCTGCACAGGCATCATTGAATGATACAGCTTCACAGTTAAATCAGGCAGCAGCCGGACTGAACAGTGGAGCAGAGACATTAAAAACAAAATCTTCTGATATGAGCAATGGTGCTTCTCAGATGAGTGCCGGAGCAAAACAGATGGAAGCAGGAGTTTCTTCGATTCCGGAAGTACCTTCTGATCCGATCAATACGGTAACTGCAGCAGTAAATCAGCTTTATGCAGGTGCACAGAAAGTGAATGCAGGCACAGGAAGCGTTTCTTCTGCATTGGATACACTGGAAGCAGGAACAAAAGATTTCCCGAAGGCAGCAGCCGGTGTAAAAGCACTGAACACAGGTTTTGAAACTCTGACAGCAAATGATGAAACTCTGACAACAGGAGCTGCAAGTCTGAAAGCAGCCGGAAGCAGTGTGACATCCGGTATCAGCCAGCTGAGTGTCGGTGGAAAGACACTTGCATCTGGTGTGACAACTCTCAGCAATGGACTGAAAACATATACAGATGGTGTAGCTACTCTTGCCGGCAATAACAAAGCATTGACAAGTGGAACACAGCAGCTTGCAGATGGAGCAAAGACACTTGCAGATGGAGCCGACCAGCTTGCATCCGGTACACAGACACTTCATGCAGGAACACAGAAACTGGTTTCCAATAACAGTAAGCTTAACAGTGGTGCTGACCAGCTTGCAGACGGAGCCGGACAGATTCAGGATGGTTCCTCCAAGCTTTATGACGGTTCCAAAGAACTGGGCGATGGTATCACAAAACTGGAAGATGGTTCTGATACACTTGCAACCAGTCTGAATGACGGTGCAAAAGAAGTAAAAGAAACAAATGCATCTGATGATACGATCAGCATGTTTGCAACACCGATCACAGATGAAGAAACAAAGATCACAACAGTAGAAAACAACGGTCACGCGATGGCACCTTATATGATGTCTGTAGGTCTCTGGGTAGGATGCCTGGCATTCTGCCTGATGTATCCGCTTACAGAGTATAAAGGAAAACTGAAATCCGGATTTGCATGGTGGGCAAGTAAAGCTTCTGTACTTTATCCGGTAGCAATCCTTCAGGGCGTACTTCTGATTCTTCTGCTTCATGTATTTGATGGATTTACTCCGGTAGAAATGACGAAGACAATCCTGTTTGCAGCACTGACTGGTGCATGCTTTACATCTATTATGTACTTCTTCAACATTACATTTGGTAAGGTAGGAAGTTTCCTGATGCTGATCTTCATGGTTGTTCAGCTTGCAGGATCTGCCGGAACTTATCCGGTTGAGATCTCACCGTCCTTTGTGGCGAAGATTCACTATTATCTGCCGTTTACTTATACAGTAAATGCATTCCGCAGCACGATATGCGGAGGAGAGAGCATCCGTCAGGCTGTGATCGTTCTGATCGGACTGACGATCATTTTCTCAATATTAACAATCCTTCAGTTCAACCATATGGCAAGAAGAAAGAAACAGGGCAAACTGGTTCTTCTCGACTGGCTGGAAGAAAAAGGGGTTGCATAAAGGCAGTCTTATATGCATAATAGAAGAGTGTTCTGATTATATAGAGTCACATCTGTAAAAGCGGATGTGGCTCTTTTTGGATAATGTTGCTTTTGGCGGAAGATGAAGTTTCCAGAATTAACAATTTCATCACATTTTTCCCACAAAGTAAACACAAATCATCCTTATACTCTTAAGCATAAAAGGAAAACAGAAACAGAGATAGCTATTCACGGGAAATGATTTATGAAGTGAACAGTAATGATCCTAAGGAGGGGATTTTGATGAGCGATAAAAACAACAACGTAATGATGAACAATGATATGAATAACAATATGAACAACGACAACGATCCGAAAGAAAGAATGAGAAAAAAAGTAAAGAAAGCAGCAGGTATTGCTCTTTGTGCAGTACTTGCCGGCGGACTTGCAGCAGGCTCCTTTGAAGGAATCAATACACTGACCGGATGGAACAGTAGCACAGTAGAAGCTGCATCCAATAAAGAAAATACAACATTTCTTCAGACAAAATCAAAGAAGAAGAGTTCCGATAAGAAATCAGATGACAAAGAGAAAAGCAAAGATGACTCTGAATCAAAGACAAAAGGAAGTCTGGATGTCTCTGATATCGCAGCAGAAGGAATGAAATCTGTTGTATCTATTACAACAAAATCTGTTCAGGATGTACAGAACTATCTTGGATATTATGGATTTGGCGGAAGCCAGGGATATACAACACAGCAGGAAGTTGAAGGAAGCGGTTCCGGTATCATTGTCGGAAAGAATGATGACAATCTTCTGATCGCTACCAACTATCATGTAGTAAGTGGCGCAGATACCGTATCTGTTACCTGCATTGATGGGGAAACCTATGCAGCAACCGTTAATGGCTATGATGAAGATAAAGACCTTGCAGTTGTTTCCGTACCGCTCTCTGATATTTCTGATGACACGATGGATCAGATCGAGGTAGCTACGATTGGAAGTTCTGATGATCTGAAAGTCGGTGAACAGGTTGTTGCAATTGGTAATGCACTTGGTTACGGACAGTCCGTAACAACCGGTATTGTCAGTGCAAAGAACCGTAAAATGAACGATCAGGGCATTGAGCAGGATGAAGATTCTGATGCAACAAATCTGATTCAGACAGATGCAGCAATTAACCCTGGTAACAGTGGCGGTGCTCTTCTGAATATGGATGGAGAAGTGGTTGGTATCAACTCTGCAAAACTTGCTTCCACAGAAGTTGAAGGTATGGGTTATGCGATTGCAATTTCAGATGTAACAGATACTCTGGAGCAGCTGATGAATGAAACACCTAGAGATAAAGTAGATAACCATGGTGTACTTGGTATCACAGGTATGTCTGTAAGTGATGAAGCTTCCCAGTATTATGGAGTTCCGGAAGGTGTTCTTGTATCCGAAGTAACAGATGGCGGAGCAGCAGACAAAGCCGGAATCAAAGAGAAATCTATCATCACAGAATTTGATGGTAAGAGAGTTCGCAGTATTGATGAACTGGTAAGCCGTCTTGAGTACTATGAACCAGGTGAAGAAGTAGAGGTAACTCTGGAAGTTGCAGATGGTGATTCTTATAAAGAGAAGAAAGTTACAGTAACACTCGGTGAGAATCCGGATGCAGATTCCAGCGATTCAAAGGATACATCATCTAAAGATGATGCGCAGGCTGAGGATTCTCAGGACGATTCACAGGATCAGGAAGACCAGAGTACGGACAGCCTTCTGCAGGATTTTGAGAATCAGCAGGCGGATGGAACTGCTTACGAACAGTTCTTTGGATTCCTTAATTAACTGTCATTAAAAGAGGTTTCTTGCGGGAAAATTTGTTTCCGTAAAAATATAATATTATAAGCAGGAAAGACCGGTGCAGAGAATTGTACCGGTCTTTTTCTGCTTGTGTTGAAAGAAAAGAGTCTGTCTGTTATACTAGACAACAGAGTAAATCCAAAGTAACTGTTTAAATAAAAAGAAGGAAATACTGTATGAATTATATTGTTTTTGACCTGGAGTGGAATCAGAGTCCCGGTGGAAAAAAATATTCCAACAGTCGTCTGCCTTTTGAGATCATTGAGATCGGTGCTGTGAAAATGAATGAGCAGAGGGAAGTTGTGGATGTTTTTCAGAGACTTGTGAAGCCACAGGTATATAACTGGATTCATGACAGCATACATGAAGTGATCCATGTGGATTATAAGGATCTTGCAGATGGCGAGCCTTTTCAGCAGGCGGTCAGAGAGTTTCTGAAGTGGTGCGGAGAGGAATATGTTTTCTGTACCTGGGGAAATCAGGATGTTATGGAACTACAGCGAAATATGAAGTATTATGGAATGCTTTCGCTGCTTCCAGGACCGGTCACATATTATGATGTGCAGAAAATATACGGAATCTGTCATGAAGAGGCCGGCGGACGAAGGAGCCTGGAATTTGCCATTGACCAGATGGGAATCCCGAAGGCGCAGGATTTTCATCGGGCACTGACGGATGCCCGGTATACCGGGGATATTTTTAAAACACTGGAACCTGCAGCAGTCTGTGTGAATTCATCTATTGATGTTTATCAGAATCCAAAGAATAAAAAAGAAGAGATTTTTATTTCATATCCCACGTATGATCAGTATGTGTCACGTGAGTTTGCAGACAAAGAAAAGGTAATGAAAGACCGGGAGGTTGCAAGTACCCGCTGTCCGGTATGTCATATGCCGGCCAAGCGTAAGATCCGCTGGTTTATGAATAATTCTCGTGCATATGAGAGTGTATCACTTTGTCAGAAGCATGGATATATCAAAGGAAAGGTGCGAATCCGCCATACGGACGAGGATGCATATTATGCAATCAAGAAGTTAAAGAGGATAGAAGAAAAAGATGCGGAAGAAATCCGTGAAAAAAGGGATTCCCTCCGCAAGAAGAGACAGGCGAAACGTCAGTCAGAGAAGCTGGTCTGAAAGAAGCCGTGTCTGATAATATCTGGCAGAGCCGACTACATGATCGTTATACGTATACGTAACGGTCAGAAGTGGGAGACCTGCCGGATTTTTTGTTATAGAGTAAGTTTTTTCCAGAGCATTGGTATCAACACCGGATGGGAGAGATACGCTGGCGGTACGTCTTGTTTCAAAGAGCGTATCGTCTTTATAATCTTTTAAAATGTATTTTTCAGCCGGAAGAAGATGTCTTGTTATTTTTGATGGAAGATCTTTTACCGCAGTTCTGGAAAAATTATTAAAACCATAATCCAGAAGAGCTTTTGTATCAGAGTAAGCACCGTTCACAGACTGCAGGACGACCGAAACCAGATAAGTATTGTCATTCTTTGCATAGGTAACAAGCGTATTTCCGGCAGCTTCGGTGTAACCGGTCTTTCCGCCTAAGACTCCGTTATATGCATATGCCTGATTCTTCATCATCTTATGATGGTTCAGAAGATAACGTGTCTCTGCAAACTTGTTTGTAGGAGGAATTTCATAATACTGCGTGGATGCAAATTTGCGGAAGGTTGGATTAAACCAGGCCGCGCGGGCAATCTTAGCCATATCGGAAGCCGTTGTATAATGGATTTCATCCGGAAGACCGTTCGGGTTATTAAAATGTGTATTAGTGCATCCAAGCTGACGCGCCTTGAGATTCATTTGTTCTACGAATTTTTTGGTGGAACCGGAAGTCAGTTCAGCGACCGCGAGAGTCATTTCATTAGCAGACTGGAGCATAACAGCCATCAGAGCCTGCTCGATGGTGAATTCCTCATCTGTGTCTGCATAGATACTGGAACTGTTGGTTTCGGTAATGCTTCGGGCAGCAGATGCAGTCATAGCAAATTTCTGTGAGGGATTCAGTTTTTCACAGCCGAGGAGAGCAGTCATGATCTTGGTGATACTGGCAGGGTACTGAGTCTTGTCCGCGTTTTTGGAGTAGAGGACTGCTCCGGTAAACATATCTACCAGAATTGCAGATTCACCTTCAATCTGTGGCCCTTTGACCCAGTCCTTGATGGAGTCGGTGTCTGCAGGCTGTTTATAATATGGAGTGTGCGGATCTGGTGTAGGAGTTGCCGTCACCAGAGGAGCACCGTATTCGTCTGTGGCGAAGACCGGGACTGCCTGTGTGATGATAACCGCAGAGCAGAGAACACCGGTCAGTATCCGCCGGAAAAATTGTTTCTTTTTTATATTCATGTAATTACCTTTCTGCACATACTTTCTTACAGTATATCATTCTTTACAATTATACTGTAATCATTTTCTGCATACAAGGGTTAAATCCATGCAAAATCCTTATAAAACCCCGTGATTCTCATAAAAAGACCTTGACATATGGAAAAATATAACCTTATAATAAAACAGCACAAATAGATATAAGTAAAAACTTTGATGGAGACAGTAGATCGGAATAAAATCCGCAGAGAGCCGGGAGAAGGTGGAAGCCTGGTGAGAGTAATTTCGATGGAAGATCACTCCGGAGTTTCTTTCCTGAAATTTTGAATAAGTAAGGAGAGACGGTGTTTCCGCCGTTAAAGGGAACATGTATCGGCATATATGATTATACTACCAGCCCGTACAATGTAACAGGTGGTGCGAATGTGGAAATTGCTTTCGTCCTTTTACAGGACGGAAGTTTTTTTTATTTCATTTGACTATTGATGAAAATTTTTCTGAAGAATTTAAAGGAGGAATCTGTTGTGTATCAGAAAGTAGATACGAACCTGAATTTCGTAGATCGTGAAAAACAGGTAGAAAAATTCTGGAAAGAAAACCATATCTTCGAAAAAAGTATGGAGGACCGTAAAGACGATCCTACTTATATGTTCTATGATGGACCGCCGACAGCAAACGGCAAACCGCATATCGGTCATGTACTGACCCGTGTTATCAAAGATATGATCCCGAGATACCGTACTATGAAAGGCTACATGGTACCTCGTAAAGCAGGATGGGATACCCACGGACTTCCGGTAGAGCTGGAAGTAGAGAAGAAACTTGGTCTGGACGGAAAAGAACAGATCGAGGAATATGGTATGGAGCCATTCATCCAGCAGTGTAAAGAGAGTGTCTGGAAATACAAAGGAATGTGGGAAGACTTTTCTTCAACAGTTGGTTTCTGGGCAGATATGGAGAATCCATATGTTACTTACCATGATGACTATATCGAGTCAGAATGGTGGGCTCTGAAAGAAATCTGGAATAAAAAACTTCTTTACAAAGGATTCAAGATCGTTCCTTACTGCCCGCGTTGTGGTACTCCGCTTTCTGCACAGGAAGTTTCCCAGGGATATAAAACAGTTAAAGAACGTTCCGCAATCGTTCGTTTCAAAGTTGTTGGAGAAGATGCATACTTCCTGGCATGGACCACAACACCGTGGACACTTCCGTCCAACGTTGCACTCTGCGTAAATCCAACAGAGACTTACTGCAAAGTAAAAGCAGCAGACGGCTATACTTATTATATGGCAGAAGCTCTGCTTGACAAAGTTCTCGGCAAACTTGGTTCCGAAGAGACACCGGCATACGAAGTTCTTGAGAAATATGTCGGAAAAGATCTGGAATACAAAGAATATGAGCCACTCTTCGCATGCGCAGGAGAAGCGGCAGCAAAACAGAAAAAGAAAGCTCATTTTGTTACAGCAGACAATTATGTAACTATGAGCGATGGTACCGGTATCGTTCATATCGCACCTGCATTCGGTGAAGACGACAGCCGTGTAGGACGCGATTATGACCTTCCGTTCGTACAGTTTGTAGACGGTAAAGGTGATATGACAGCAGAAACTCCATATGCAGGCGTTTTTGTCAAGAAAGCAGATCCGCTTGTACTTCAGGATCTGGATAAAGAAGGAAAACTTTTCGATGCTCCGAAATTCGAGCATGATTATCCGCACTGCTGGAGATGTGATACACCACTGATCTACTATGCACGTGAATCCTGGTTTATCAAGATGACAGCAGTTAAAGATGACCTGATCCGCAACAACAATACAATTAACTGGATTCCGGAGAGCATTGGTAAAGGACGTTTCGGTGACTGGCTGGAAAACGTTCAGGACTGGGGTATTTCCAGAAACCGTTACTGGGGAACACCACTGAACATCTGGCAGTGTGAATGTGGACATATGCATTCCATCGGAAGCCGTCAGGAACTGTTCGAGATGAGCGGTAACGAAAAAGCCAAGACAGTAGAACTTCATCGTCCATACATCGATGAGATCACACTGAAATGCCCGGAATGCGGTGGAACCATGCATCGTGTACCGGAGGTTATTGACTGTTGGTTTGACTCAGGAGCAATGCCTTTTGCACAGCATCACTATCCATTTGAAAATAAAGAACTTTTTGAAAAACAGTTCCCGGCAGACTTTATCTCTGAGGCTGTTGACCAGACGAGAGGATGGTTCTACTCCCTGCTTGCTGAGTCCACAATCCTGTTCAACCAGGCTCCATATAAGAACGTTATCGTTCTCGGACATGTACAGGATGAAAATGGCCAGAAGATGAGTAAGTCCAAAGGAAATGCAGTTGATCCGTTCGATGCACTTGAAAAATATGGTGCAGACGCGATCCGCTGGTACTTCTACATCAACAGTGCTCCATGGCTGCCGAACCGCTTCCACGGCAAAGCTGTTCAGGAAGGACAGCGTAAGTTCATGGGTACTCTGTGGAATACCTACGCATTCTTTGTTCTTTATGCAAATATTGACAATTTCGACCCGACAAAATATACTTTAGATTATGACAATCTTCCTGTTATGGACAAATGGCTGTTAAGCAAGCTGAATTCTGTAGTGAAGACTGTTGATGACTGCCTTGCAAACTACAAGATTCCGGAAAGTGCAAGAGCTCTTCAGGAGTTTGTAGATGAGATGAGTAACTGGTATGTAAGAAGAAGCCGTGAACGTTTCTGGGCTAAGGGCATGGAGCAGGATAAGATCAATGCTTACATGACTCTGTATACTGCTCTGGTAACAATTTCCAAAGCAGCAGCTCCGATGATTCCGTTCATGACAGAAGAAATCTATCAGAACCTTGTAAGAAGCGTTGATAAAGAAGCGATTGAGAGTATTCATCTCTGTGACTTCCCGAAAGTCGAAGAAGCATGGATCAATAAAGAGCTGGAAGACGATATGGAAGAACTCCTCAAGATTGTTGTTCTTGGACGTGCAGCAAGAAATACTGCAAATATCAAGAACCGTCAGCCGATTGGTACAATGTATATCAAAGCTGACAAAGAAATGGGCCAGTTCTATACAGATATCATTGCAGATGAGCTGAATGTCAAAGAAGTGAAGTTCGCAAATGATGTCGAATCCTTCATTTCCTACAGCTTTAAACCGCAGCTTCGTACAGTAGGACCGAAATACGGTAAACTTCTGAACGGTATCCGTACAGCACTTGCTGAGATCAACGGAACAGAAGCGATGAACGAGCTGAGATCCACAGGTCTTCTGACACTGGATATTAACGGAAACAAGGTAGAACTTTCTGAGGAAGACTTATTGATCGAGACTGCACAGACAGAAGGTTATGTAACAGAAGCAGATGGTGATATTTCTGTAGTTCTTGATACAAATCTGACACCAGAGCTGATTGAAGAAGGATTTGTCCGTGAGATCGTCAGCAAAGTACAGACAATGAGAAAAGAAGCTGGATTTGAAGTTATGGATAAGATTCATATCTATGCAAAAGACAATGACAAGATTCTTGAGCTCATGAAGAACCACAAAGAAGAAATCATGTCTGAAGTACTGGCAGAGGATATGACTCTGGGCACAACCGATGGCTATGTAAAAGAATGGAACATTAACAAAGAGCCAGTTGTTCTTGGTGTTGCAAAAATGTAAGAAGCTCATGCCCGGTAAATATACCGGGCATGATTTGCAAAAATTGGGGGAATAAAAAAGCGCAGCATTGCTGTGTGATTAAGGAGGAAACGCAATGATTGACAAGCAGTTTAAAAAAGAAGCTTTCAAAGAGAGCGTAAAGGAAAACGTTAAATTTCTTTATCGTAAAAAACTCGAAGAAGCTACACAGGAACAGATTTTCCAGGCTGTATGCTACACTGTAAAAGATGTTATCATTGATAACTGGCTGGAAACACAGAATGCATATAAAGAGCAGGATCCTAAGACAGTTTACTATATGTCCATGGAGTTCCTTATGGGACGTGCTCTTGGAAATAACCTGATCAACCTGACAGCATACAAAGAGGTAAAAGAAGCTCTGGATGAACTTGGTCTGGATCTTAACGTGATCGAGGATCAGGAACCGGACCCGGCACTTGGTAATGGTGGCCTGGGACGTCTTGCAGCATGCTTTCTAGATTCTCTTGCGACTCTGAATTACAGTGCGTATGGATGTGGTATCCGTTATCGTTATGGTATGTTCAAACAGCAGATCAAAGACGGATATCAGGTAGAAGTACCGGATAACTGGCTGAAAGATGGATATCCATTTGAACTTCGTCGTCCGGAATATGCAAAAGAAGTTCATTTCGGTGGATATGTTGATGTAGAATATGATCCGGCAACAGGATCCAACAAATTCGTACACAAGGGATATCAGGCAGTAAAAGCGGTTCCGTTTGATATGCCGATTGTAGGATATAATAACAAGATCGTAAACACCTTAAGAATCTGGGATGCAGAGCCAATCGTAGACTTCGAGCTTGACTCTTTCGATAAAGGTGATTATAAAAAAGCAGTTGAGCAGGAAAACCTTGCCCGCAATATCGTAGAAGTTCTTTATCCGAACGACAACCATATGGCTGGTAAAGAGCTGCGTCTGAAACAGCAGTATTTCTTTGTATCTGCAAGTCTTCAGGCTGCTATTGATAAATACAAAAAGAACCACAAAGATATCATGAAACTGCACGAAAAAGTTACTTTCCAGATGAACGATACTCATCCGACAGTAGCAGTAGCAGAACTTATGCGTATCCTTATGGACGAAGAAGGACTTGGATGGGATGATGCATGGTCTGTAACAACTAAATGTGTTGCTTACACAAACCATACAATCATGGCAGAGGCTCTTGAGAAATGGCCGGTTGAGCTGTTCTCCAGACTGCTTCCACGTGTATACCAGATCATCGAAGAGATCAACCGTCGTTTCATTCTTGACATTCAGGCTAAATATCCTGGAAATTATGACAAGATCAAGAAGATGGCAATCCTCTATGATGGACAGGTAAAAATGGCTCATCTTGCAATCGTTGCAGGTTACTCTGTAAACGGTGTTGCAAAACTTCATACAGAAATCCTTAAGAAACAGGAACTGAAAGATTTCTATGAAATGATGCCGGAGAAATTCAACAACAAGACAAACGGTATCACACAGAGACGTTTCCTGCTTCACGGAAACCAGCTTCTTGCAGACTGGGTAACAGATCATATCGGACCGGAATGGATCACAGATCTGTCTCAGATCAGCAAACTGAAAGTTTATGTTGATGATGAAAAAGCACAGCAGGAATTCATGAACATCAAATACCAGAACAAAGTTCGTCTGGCAAAATATATCCTGGAGCACAACGGAGTAGAGGTAAATCCACGTTCTATCTTCGATGTACAGGTTAAGAGACTTCATGAGTACAAACGTCAGCTTCTGAACATCCTGCATGTAATCTATCTGTATGACCAGATTAAGAAACATCCGGAAATGGATTTTTATCCAAGAACATTCATCTTCGGTGCAAAAGCATCTGCAGGTTATGCACGTGCTAAGAAAATCATTAAACTGATCAACTCTGTAGCAGATGTTGTAAACAATGATGCATCTATCGAAGGCAAGCTGAAAGTTGTATTCATCGAGAACTATCGTGTATCCAACGCTGAGATGATCTTTGCAGCAGCAGATGTTTCTGAGCAGATCTCTACTGCAAGTAAAGAGGCTTCCGGTACAGGTAACATGAAGTTCATGCTGAACGGTGCACCGACTCTGGGAACTATGGATGGTGCTAACGTTGAGATCGTTGATGAAGTTGGCAAAGAAAATGCATTTATCTTCGGTCTGAGCGCAGACGAAGTAATCAACTATGAAAACAATGGCGGATATGATCCGAGAGTCATCTACAATACAGATGATGAGATTCGTCAGGTACTGACAGAGCTTGTCAATGGAACATTCTCTTCTGATACAGAACTGTTCCGTGACCTGTACAATTCTCTTCTTAACCAGAACGGTGGAGAAAGAGCAGACCAGTACTTTATCCTTGCTGACTTCCGTTCTTATGCAGCAGCACAGAAGAAAGTGGAAGAAGCCTACAAAGATGAAAAAGGCTGGGCTCGTATGGCTATGCTGAACACAGCATGCGCTGGTAAGTTCACATCTGACAGAACTATCCAGGAATATGTGGATGATATCTGGCATCTGGACAAAGTTTTCGTAAAGTAAAAACTCTGCAAAGGGGACTTTGCCAGTCCCCTCTGCACACCCCTGGGCAGAAAGGCAAAAAATTTCCAGATAACATAAGACAGAAGGAAAGTATAAGATATGCTTGGCTCCTGGATTGTGGTATGGGGAAGTGTATCCTGTGTGGGGACAGATAGATGGAATAAATAAAGGGAATCTGGATTTTCAGTAAAATTGAAAATTCTGATTCCCTTTTTTACATAAGGTCGGATGGTGGGGGGTGAATGTGGATTTTTACCAGGTGCATCCGGAATTAGTGTGGATAAATGCGGCCAGATGGGTGCGAATGGTTTCCATTTTCTGCCGGGTGTCGGGATTGGTGTATGGGATGCGGTTAATGATTCGGTTCAGGTAGTGGTGTTCTTCGATGATATCGAGGCTTGCGCGGAAATAGATATCGCTGAAGTAGGCAACGTAGGATACCCAGTAGTCCATTTTGGTAACCCGGTCAGGGGAGTAGATGCACTGATTTTTAAAGATGGTGTCGTATACGACAGGGGTGATTTCCTGTGCGCCGATTTCTTCGGCAGAGGCTCCCATAAATATCTGAAGGTCGTCTTTCAATTTGACGCGACAGTTGTCCAGCTTGTCAGCATCGCGGATCAGGCGTGCATGAAGAAGTGTACGTGGATCGGTAATTCCTTCAAGACAGAAATCGCTGTGGTGTGCAATGGAGGTT
Organism: Blautia obeum ATCC 29174; assembly: GCF_025147765.1. Taxonomy (NCBI): domain Bacteria; kingdom Bacillati; phylum Bacillota; class Clostridia; order Lachnospirales; family Lachnospiraceae; genus Blautia; species Blautia obeum. The sequence continues at coordinate 3,400,503 of NZ_CP102265.1, read as the reverse complement.
TTGATGATATCATCCCAGGTGTCTTCTGGAACGAACTGGCGGATCATTCCTTCCTCAAATAAAACCTTTACACCGTAGGCAGCGTGATCCATAGTGGTTGGTTCGAAGCTGTCAAAGCGTTTTAACTGTTCAAAACGGCCAATGTCATGGAGAAGGGCGATGATACGTGCAAGTTCAGTGTCTTCTTCTGATAATTGCATGCGATGGCAGATTTCTTCCATGGCATGTACGACACCGTAGGTATGTATGATTTTGAGACGGACTTTATCGTTGTTACTGTCATAGCTATCCAGGTATTTCTCGAATTGCTGTTTTGCATTATTGTAATTCATAGATATTCATCCCTTTACGTTTTTATCTCAGTATATAAAAATATAAAATGCTTGACAAGATTCGACAAAAAATGACATCTTTATTGCTTCAAGAGATTTTTTCGGTATTCTCTCGGGCTGCAACCCTTGATCTTACTGAATACTTTTGTGTAATAGTTGGAATCTGAAAATCCGGTCTTTTCAGCAATGTTGCTGATGGATTCTTTTGTATTCAGGTATTCCAGGCTTCGCTCGATTCGGTATTCTTTAAGAAAAGCGAAGAGTGTAGTATTCATATGTCGCTTGAACAGGCGGGTGCATTCGCTTTCACACAGATGTATATTTTCGGAAATATCTGTAAGAGTGATCCGGTTCATATAATTCTGCTCTATATACGAGAGGATTTTACGGATACGTTCATACTCTGTGAGATCAGATGCGGGAGATACAGCCTGAAGCGGAAAATGCTCTGCCAGCAGTTTCCACATAGTCTGCATATGTATGGAAATATCCAGCTCATAGAAATCAGGCTTTTCTTTGTCCAGGGAGATGACTTTCAGCATATGGTCGCGAAAAATCGTATGCCAGTTTTCAGAATAATCGATATGCATGGCACATACGGCAAGATTCTGTATGACAGGATCTACATATTTGGTACAAATCGTACTCTGAAAGAAGCCGTAGATCAGCTTGGAATCAAAGGTGATCGGAATATAAGAACAGTCTTCCTGATCCTCCATTTCACCGGAATGTAGTGCATTGGAATTGCAGAAAATAATGTCTCCTTCCTTCAGATGGAAGGAACGATTATTCACACGGTAATGCATCGAGCCTTTTTTTATATAGGTGATTTCAATCTCCGGATGACAGTGCCACAGGAAGGAATTGGAATCATACTCTGATAAACGCTGGTAACTGACGAGAAACGGAAAATGATCGCTGCCGTGTTTTTTTAATTCTTTTTGAAACTGATTTGTGATGATCTGCATGGACTCTGGCCTCCGTTAAGTAGCGTCAAACGCATAAAATTACAGATAGTGTTCTTTTATTATAGGCATATTTTTATATAAAACGCAAGATTTTACCATTTTTTCGCAGATTAATTAAGGAATTTTACTATAGATACGTTATAATAAAATTACAGGATGTATTTAGATCGTAAAAAATATAAAGGAGAATGAAATCATGAATTTACCGGAAACAGCAAAACTTCAGGAAATTTACGGGGAAACAGAAATCAGCGGAGCACGTTTCAAAAATCTTGCAGATAATTTTTCAAAAATCTATGGACAGGATAAGGCAGAATACTTTACAGCACCTGGAAGAACAGAGATCATTGGTAATCATACAGATCATAACGGTGGTAAAGTAATTGCAGGAAGCATTAATCTGGATACGATAGGGGCAGCTTATCCGAATGGAACACAGGTGATCCGTATCACAAGTGAAGGATACAGGGATGAAATCGTAGTTGACCTTACAAAGCTCAGCAAGAGTAATTACAAAAAAGGCACAGCAGCACTTGTAGCAGGAATGATGGAAGGTGCGCAGAAGAATGGTTTTGAAACAGGTGGATTTGATGCTTATGTCAGCACCAATGTTATTGCGGCAGCAGGTGTCAGCTCTTCTGCTTCTTTTGAAATGCTGATCTGTACGATCATTGATTACTTTTTCAATGAGAGCAAAATGTCCTTTAATGATTATGCCAAAGTAGGTCAGTACGCAGAAAATGTATACTGGGACAAGGCATCCGGAATGATGGATCAGATGGCATGTGCAGTTGGTGGTCCGGTACTGTTTGATTTTGCAGACAGAGATAACCTGAAATATAGCAAACTGGATTTTTCCTTCGGAAAATTTGGATACAGACTTGTTATTGTAAACACAGGAAAAGGTCATGCAGATCTCAGTCAGGAATATTCTGAGATCCCTGGTGAGATGAAAGCGGTTGCAAAAGTACTTGGTGTGGAACTTCTTCATGAAACAAATGTAGATGCACTTCTTGAACACTGCAATGAAATTGAAGATGACAGAGCCGTCCTTCGTGCACTTCATTTCTTTGGAGAAACATCACGCGTAGAAGATGCAGCAGATGCGATTCATCACAATGATTACGACAAGTTCCTTGAATTGATCGATGAGTCAGGAAAATCTTCATGGGAACTTCTTCAGAACTGCTACACAATGAAAGATTTTCATGAGCAGAAGATTACCAGAACACTTGCATTGACTCAGCTCTTCCTCAAGAAGATCGGGGCAGGTGTATGCCGTGTTCATGGAGGCGGTTTTGCAGGTGTTATCGCAGCAATCGTGCCGGAAAAAGAACAGGATAATTACGTAGAATATATTTCCAGATTTGTTGGAAAAGAAAATGTATATCCGATGGACATCCGCGCGATCGGAGCAGTACATATTGGATAATATGAAAGATAAACGACAACAGTTGATTATCCTTTGAAAATTATTAAAATACATACATAAAAAACATAAGGTATCATAAATACAGACAAAGGAGAGATTCTTTGAAGATCATTTCCTATATTTCTGTATTTATGATACCTTTTTTATACCAGTGATTTATTCTTTTCAAGCATTTCGTAAATGATATTTTGAGTATAAGTTCCGAGATGCCTCTGATCCTCTTTGGAAAGTTCTTTTACATAGATCGGTTTACCGTATTCCAGAACAACATGTGTGGATTTGATCTTTGGCATATGTGCCTCAAAAATTTCTGCGGTATTGTTCATCGCCATCGGGATGATCGCACACCCGGATTTGCTGGCAATTTTGAAACTTCCCTCATGGAACGGAAGGAGTTCCAGTTCATCCTTGTTTTTGTTCCGGGTTCCTTCCGGGAAGATGCAGATGGAGATGCCGGATTTGATCTTTTCAATAGCGGTAAGGATGGTTTTCAGTCCCTGTTTGATATCCTTACGATCCAGAAACAGGCAATGCAGATAGCGCATCCAGTTGGAAAGAAGCGGATATCGTTCCATTTCTTTCTTTGCAATATAACCGGTACGGATCGGGCAGCGACTGTAGGAAAGTACAATGTCAAAGTAGCTTCTGTGATTACCAATATAAAGGACTGGTGTGTCTTTTGGGACATTTTCTTCACCGATTATCGTGACCTTGGTTCCGGCTTCCCACAGAATAAATTTAAAAACTGCCTGGATAATACGAAGAGAGCTGATCTCTTTTGTTCGCGGTGAAAATTTTCCGATGATCCATTCCACAAAAAGGATTGGAATAGATAAAATCAGAAATCCAATGACCGTGATGGCAACAATAACTAAACGAATCATAATGAATTCCTCTTTCTGTCAAAAAGATGTCCCGCATAGCAAGACTCTGGTACAAGTATAAGTGATTTTGCAAATACTTGCAATAAATGTTTTATACTCTGCATAGAATACATACTGAAGAAATCTAATACCGGGAAATGAGAGAATTTATGAAAAAAGCAGCTTCTCTGCTGTGTCTGGCAGTGCTTTTTCTTATGTTGGGCGGATGTCAGATGATACGGATCGAGGAAGAAAATAAAACACCACTTGCATATACCGTGATCGAGGATTCCCAGATTCCGGAAGAAATGCAGGAGCTGATCAGAGAAAAGAAAGAAACAGAATTTCAGATTGCCTATCAGAAGGGAACGGAGCTGTTTCTGGCAAAAGGGTATGGCCGACAGATGAGTGGAGGATACAGCATTCAGGTAAAAGAACTTTCTGCATCTTCAAATGCAGTTTTTTTTGAAACAAAACTGATCGGTCCGACGGAAAAGATTCAGGGCGGGGAACCGTCATATCCGTATATTGTGATAAAGACAGAATACCGGGATGGTCCGGTGCAGTTTCAGTGAGACGGGAGGATGGAATTGTGGAATTAAAAAAAGAAGATATTCAGATATTAAGGACAAAGAGCAAGGCATCCAGCCAGGTAACATTTGATGTGGATTACAATGTACCGGATGTAAAACCGGACATTGGACGTATGATTCAGAATAAGGGGGAGATGACAGTAGAAGAAGTGCGCCTGAATGAAGGGCATGCATTTCTGAAAGGAAAACTGCAGGCAGATCTTCTTTATGTCGGTGAGGAGGATGGCAGGATCTACAGTCTTTCTGCAAATCTTCCAATGGAAGAGACACTGAATCTGGATGGAATAGTCAACGGGGATAAAATGTGCCTGAAATGGGAAATTGAGGATCTGAGCATTCATATCATCCATTCCAGAAAAATGAATATTAAAGCAGTGGTTACTTTTTTTGCTTCTGTAGATGAGCTGACAGGAGTACGGCTTCCGGTATCTCTTGATGATGAGACAGTATCTGTGCAGAAAAAAACAATGCGTGTACTGAGTCTTGTAATACATAAAAAGGATACTATGCGCCTGAAAGAGGAAATAACACTTGTATCGAACAAACCTAATATAGCAGAGCTGCTCTGGTATACAACAGAAGTTCGTGGGCTGGATCTCAGACCTGAAGAAAACAGTGTAAAGGCCAAAGGAGAACTTTTTATTTTTGCATTATATACAGGTGATGATGAAAGTGGAACGCTCCAGTGGATAGAACATTCCATACCATTTAATGGAGAGGTGGAGTGCTCAGGCTGTATTTCGGAAATGATCCCAAATCTGGAAGCTGCTGTGATCAATCAGACCCTGGAGGTAAAACCGGATGCGGATGGAGAAGAAAGAAAGCTTCAGGCAGATGTTGTACTGGAACTGGATATGAAGCTTTATCAGGAAGAAGATCATGAGGTCATCATGGATGTGTATACACCGTTTCGTCAGTGTATGCCAAAAGGTCGGAAAGAGATACTGGAAAGTCTTCTTGTCCGTAATTTCTCCCGATGCAGGATCGCAGACAGGATAGAAGTCAAAGAGACACAGGGGAAGATCCTTCAGATCTGTCACAGCCAGGGCAAAATAAAAATAGACAAAATCCAAATCGTTAAAGATGGAATTCTGGCAGAAGGAATTGTACGACTAAAAGTGCTGTATATTGTAGAAAATGATGAAATGCCGTTTTATTCCATGGAAGCAATGCTGCCGTTCAGTCACGTAGTTGAAGCCAAAGGCATTACAGAAAACAGTGTATATTATCTGCATACGGAACTGGAACAGCTTTCAACGACAATGGTAGACAGCAATGATATTGAGATCCGGGCAACGATAGGACTGAATGTGCTTGTGATCCAGTGCAGTGAGGAGATGATTCTTGAAAAAATTGAAGAAATTCCACTGGATCAGGAAAAAATCCGGAATATGCCGGGAATTACAGTGTATATCATGAAACCAGGTGATACATTGTGGAATATTGCGAAAAAATTTTATACAACGGTGGATGAGATCATACAGATGAATAATCTGGACGGGGATGAGGTATCTTCCGGAACACCACTTCTTCTGGTGAAAAAAGTCGAAGAATAATATTGAATTTAGTATGAAAATCGGCTAAAATATAGCCAGATCATGTTTGTATACAAAGTACAAAGGAACGAAAAGTACAAAGGATGGAAGGTGAATTTATGCGTTTACGTGCAATGGCCAAGATTAATCTGGGACTGGATGTTCTTCGCAAAAGAGAGGATGGATATCATGAGGTTCGAATGATCATGCAGACGATCCAGATGTATGATCTTCTGGATATCCGGAAGAAGGAAGAACCGGGGATCTCCTTATCTACCAATCTTCCATATGTCCCGTCAGATGAAAGAAATCTGGTATATAAAGCAGCAAAACTTCTTATGGATGAATTTGATATCAAAGAAGGCCTTTCTATGAAGCTGACGAAATTTATTCCGGTGGCAGCTGGTATGGCTGGAGGAAGCTCGGATGCAGCAGCAGCATTTGTAGGAGTGAATCGTCTGTTTCGTCTTGGATTAAGTGAAGAGGAACTGATGAAGAGGGCAGTACAGGTTGGTGCGGATGTTCCGTATTGTGTTATGCGTGGAACTGCACTTGCAGAAGGAATTGGAGAGAAGCTGACCAGACTTCCGGGACTGCCGAAATGCTATGTGTTGGTTGGTAAACCGGGAATCAATGTTTCCACAAAACTTGCCTATGAAAATCTTCATCTGGATCAGATTCAGTCACACCCGGATATTGATGGAATGATCAGTGACATTGGGAATCAGGATCTTCACAGTCTTACTGCGAAAATGCAAAATGTTTTTGAACCGGGAATCATCAGTCAGTATCCGGTTATTCAGGAGATTAAAGATCTTATGGAAGCGAACGGTGCGCTTAAGGCAATGATGAGCGGAAGCGGACCGACCGTCTTTGGAATATTTGATGACCGCAGTAAACTTCGGGAAGCTACGGAAGCGCTTCGCAACAGTCATCTGGCGAAAACTGTATTTGCAACACAGATATACAATAAAAAGTAAGAAAGGGGAAGTACTTATGATAAATGATTTTTCTGTAGACATGAATGAATATCTGCCATTACGCGATGTTGTATTTAATACACTCCGTAAAGCAATTTTAAAAGGTGAACTGAAGCCAGGAGAACGACTGATGGAAATTGCACTTGCAGAACGTCTTGGTGTCAGCAGGACTCCGGTAAGGGAAGCTATGCGAAAACTGGAACTGGAAGGTCTGGTTGTGATGATTCCCCGAAGAGGTGCACAGGTTGCCAATATCACAGAGAAAGATCTGAATGATGTTCTGGAAGTTCGAATTGCTCTGGAAAATCTTTCTATTGAAAATGCATGTGCACGTATGACAGAGGAACAGCTGGCGGAATTGTGGAAAGCGGCCAAAGACTTCGAAGCAACTATGGCAGAGGGTAATCTGGTCAAGCTTGCAGAGGCCGATGTGGCATTTCACGAAGTGATTTATAAATCTTCTGATAACAGAAGACTGAATCAGGTATTGAATAATCTTCGGGAACAGATTTATCGTTACCGTGTGGAGTATCTGAAGGATGAAGAGACAAGAAATCTTCTCGTCAAAGAACATGAAGAAATTTACGAAGCAATCCGTAATCGTGATGTAAAACAGGCGCAGGAGATTTCCTATCAGCATATTGAGAATCAGCGGGAGGCGATCATACGGTCTATCCGTGAAGAGACACAGAACCGACAGGTTCATAAATAAAACGGTCAGCAGTGTCTGCACACATAAAATCTTATAATCTGGTTATTCTAAAAGAGATGCATAAAGTGTATCTCTTTTTTTATTCTCAATTTTATTATAGCAGGTATCTGTCTTCAGGAGGAAATGATGAGAGAAGCAGTAGAAGGACCAGTAGAAGGATCAGTAAAAGAAACAGAGCAGATCAGGATTTCGTCAAATCTGAGGGATAATGAGATATATATCCGAAAGCAATGCGAAAATTGTGCAGATATTCTGGTACGTCCGATGCGTCTGGGAGAAGATCGTAAAGTGGACTGCCTTATGGTTTATATTGAAGTTACGGTATCGAATATGATGCTAGATGATTCAGCGATTGGAAAAATGATCAATCATTTCTGGAAAATACCGCCGGAAAAAATACAGGAATTTCTCAAAAATAACAGTCTGGGCATTGCAGATGTGCAGAAACTGGAAAATATGGATGAAGTTTTTGGAGCAATCCTGTCTGGAAATGCAGTGTTTTTTATAGATGGTTACAATAAGGCAATGAAAATCTCCAGCAAAGGGTATCCGGATATGGGAGTCTCTGAGGCAGAATCAGAAAAGGTATTGCGTGGCTCCAGGGAAGGTTTCTCGGATTCAGTAAAGACAAATTCTGCGCTTGTACGCAAAAGAATCCGTGATACCCGAATGAAAGTAGAAGAATATCAGAGTGGAGTCCGTTCCAATACAATGATTCAGATACTGTATATCGAAGATCTGGTACATGAAGAACTTCTGGAAGAGGTCAAAAACAGGCTGGAAGAATACAAAATAGATGGAATTCTGGACAGTGGAATGCTGGAACAGCTGACTGAGAAACCCTGGTATTCGCCTTTTCCGCAGTATCAGGTGACGGAACGCCCGGATCGGACGGCACTGGAACTTCTCAATGGAAAAATCGCACTTCTGTGTGATAATTCTCCGTCTGCCCTGATCCTGCCAGGTGCATTCAGCAGTTTTATGGAGAGCAGTGAAGACTGGTATCATCATTTTGAGATGGCAACATTTCTTCGAATACTGCGTTATCTGGCATTGCTGACAGCAACATTGCTTCCGGGATTGTATCTGGCAGTGATCCGGTTTCATACACAGATATTGCCAACGAATCTTTTGCTGTCTTTTGCAGATGCAAGGGAGGGAGTACCTTTTTCAAGTGTGACAGAACTGGTTTTACTGGAACTCGCTTTTGAACTGATACGGGAAGCCGGAGTCCGGGTACCCGGTGCACTTGGAAATGCCATCGGAATAGTAGGCGGCCTGATCATAGGAGATGCGGCAGTCAGCGCCAATCTGGTAAGCCCTATTGTTGTTATGATCGTAGCACTTACGGCACTTGGATCCATGGTCATACCGGATGAAGAATTTGCAGCTGCTTTTCGTCTGCTGAAATATGGATTTTTGATTCTGGGAGGCTATCTTGGAATATATGGAGTTGTCCTTGGTATCTATCTTACAGTATCACATCTGTCAGGACTGTTGAGCTTTGGAATACCGTATCTGGTGCCTTTTGTGGAAGAACAATCCGTTAGACAGACAGGTAATGGTATTTTTCGAATACCTTTCAAAGCCAGAAAATACAGGCCGGTCTATGCAAGAAAGGAACAGAGGATCCGTCTGCGAAAGATTACAGACAGGAAGGAGCGTGAATCATGAAGTATGCAGAAAACAATCGTATATCACACAGACAGTTGTATCATCAGATCATACTTTCTTTTCTTGCACCACTTCTGATCTGTATTCCGGGATATAACGGAGAACAGGGACTGTCTGGAGCAGTGGGCATCATGGCGGCAGTTCTGATCCTTTTGCTGTATGTTTTTTTTCTGATAAGAACTTCTTATTGTTATGCAGATCCTGTAAAAATAATGGGAAAGCTGAAAGGCAGCCTGTTGGGAATCTTTTTCTTAATATATCTGATCATGACAGGAGTTTATATTCTTTCACTCATTGAGCAGATCGTACCGGTGTGGGCAGTATCAGGGATTGCAACCGGATGGCTGATTTTCTGGGCGGTTGTAGTCTGTGCATATGGTGCAGATCATGGGATGCAGCGCAGAGGGCGGATGGCCGGTGTCTCGGGAGGAATTTTTTTATTTGTGATCATACTTATGCTGCTGTTGTGTATCGGGCAGGGGAATGCAGAATATTTGAAAGAAATGCTGCGGGAAAGTCGATTGTGGGGAAAGGAGATCGTTTACAGCACGTATGATGTGGTGTGTGCTTTTTCGGGAATCAGCCTTCTTCCGTTTGTGTTGCAGAATGTTGAAAAAAGAGGAAATTCCGGCAAAACTGTAACATCGGCCATTCTAACAGTCAGCGGAATTTTACTGCTTATTCTTTTTATCCTGCCTTCTGTATTGGGGTGGGGACGGATACAGAAAGAACTTTATCCGGTCCTTCCGCTGATGGCAGGAGCAGACCTGCCGGGAAATGTACTTGCCAGGTTTGATGTACTCTGGATTGGTTTTTTATTGTACGGGCTTTTTTTTGCACTGGGAAGCTGTTTCCATTATGGAATCCGTATACTGGATACGGTGCATCTGAGAAGCGGAAAATACTGGCTTCCCATAGTAATCTATGCGTTTTCTTTTGTCAGAATAAATGACAGCGGGATCGCAGATTTCTACAAAATGTATCTGGGAACATTTTTTGTTCCGGGACTGGTGCTGATCCAGATCTGTCTGCTTTTCCGGGGACAGAAAAAGAGAAGAAAAAAAACAGCTTCTGCAGTGGCTGTTTTAATGGTATTTATTCTGAGCTGTACCGGTTGTGCCGGAATAGAACCGGAAAAGAGAATGTATCCGCTGGCTATGGGAGTTGATGTGTCTGAGGGAGAATACATTCTGACCTATGCAATGCCGGATCTTCCCAGAGCGACCGGTCAGGGAAAAGAGGAAGAGGATGGCAATCAGACACTCCAGGTCCGTGGGAAAAGTTTTGAGGAAATAAAAAGTCGTTATGAAAGATCCCAGGAAAAATATCTGGATATCGGACATTTGCAGACACTGATACTGAGTCAGGACCTGGCTGAAACCGATATGTGGAAAGATTTTTTTGAATATCTCAGAGAAGAACCGCTGGCAGGAGAAAATATATATGTATTTCAGACGCAGGAACCGGAAAAACTGCTGGGCTGGAAGGAAGGTGGAACATCGGTCGGAGAATATATTACAGGTCTTATGGAAAACCGAATGGACAGAGAACAGAAAAATGGTGTGACTCTGCGGCAGGTCTATTATCAGTGGTATCAGAATGGAACTTTAAAGAAACTTCCGAAAATTACACTTTCCGAAGATCAGATCCAGGTCTGGCTGGAATAATATGGCGATTTTGGGGAATACTTCTGAAAGAATATTATTTTGCAAAGCAAATAACAAAAAGAAACAGGAGGTTCCGGGATGAAACAGATATACAAAAAAGAAAACAGAATCCTGCTCTCTATGATAACAGGAATGATAGTCATCAGTCTGCTGTGTGGAATAGAATGGAGGGGATCGCAGAAAAATGTTCTGGCATGGTGGGGCAGTATTTATCCGGAGTTCTGTTTTTCAGAATGGGATCAGTATGGCTGCGATGTCGAAAAATTTCCATCAGAACAGAGGCCAAAGATATCCTTCTGGCTTGCGAAAGCTATTGAGAGGTGGTAAGATATCGATATGTTCGGAAAAGTTCATTTTACTTTTTCGAACATATAAAACAGAACTGGAGAATTACATATGAAGATAGATAGAGATGCACCGATCGGTGTGTTTGATTCCGGAGTAGGTGGCCTGACAGTGGCACGTGAGATCATGCGTAATCTTCCTTCGGAAAAGATTGTTTATTTTGGTGATACAGCCAGAGTTCCATACGGCAGTAAATCCAGAGATACGGTTATTCGCTACTCCAGACAGATCATTCATTTTCTGAAAGAACAGCAGGCGAAAGCAATTGTGATCGCCTGTAACACAGCAAGTGCATTTGCGCTTGATGCGGTACAGCATGAACAGGATATACCGGTTCTTGGTGTGATTGGAGCAGGAGCAAAGGTTGCTGCAGAAGAGACGGTCAATAAAAGAGTTGGTGTGATCGGTACGGTCGGCACAGTTGGCAGTGGAATTCACGAAGCTTATCTGAAGAAACTGGATCCGGAAATTACGGTGATCGGTAAGGCCTGCCCACTGTTTGTACCTCTGGTAGAGGAAGGCTGGCTGCATGATCCGGTGACCGTAGAAGTTGCAAACCGATATCTGCAGGAACTGAAAGATAAAGATGTGGATACACTGATTCTCGGCTGTACGCATTATCCGCTGATCCGATCTACGATCCGGGAAGTTATGGGAGAAAAAGTAAGACTGGTAAATCCGGCGTATGAGACGGCTTTGGAACTGAAGAATCTTCTGCAGAAAACAAATATGCTCAGTACCGGACAGCAGGAAGAGGAATTTCCTTATCGATTTTATGTAAGTGATCTTGCAGATGAGTTTAAGGAATTTGCCAATTCGATTCTTCCGTATGATGTGGAAATGACTAAGAAAATTGATATTGAAAAATATTGATAATTATCAGAATCAGGAGAGATATATGAAAAAAGATGTACTTATACATGTACGCGGACTTCAAATGATGGATCCGGAAGAGGAACAGGAACCAATCGAGATCGTTGTCCCGGGACAGTATTATTATCGAAATGGAAGCCATTATCTTCGTTATGAAGAAATGATGGACGATACGGCAGAACCGACGGTCAACTATATCAAGATGTCGGCGCAGGGAGTGGAAGTCCGCAAGCAGGGGCAGGTAAATGTACATATGGTTTTCGAACAGGGTAAGAAAAATATGACATTTTATTCTACACCGTTTGGAACACTTCAGATGGGGATTGCAGCAACCGGTTTGGAATTGCAGGAAGAAGAGGATAATATTCATCTGAAAGTTGATTATGCACTGGATATGAATGAGGAACATGTGGCTGACTGCTATCTTACGGTTCAGGCACAGTCCAGAGATTCGGAGAATCTTATATTGTAATAAGTATTGATAGAACTAAAGAGAAAAAAGAAATGCCTGGGAGATGATTCTCTCAGGCATTTTGCATGTGTCCTTATTTGTTGAGTAATCTTTTGAAAAAGCCTTTTTTCTTAGGAGCCGGTGTTTCCAGGGAACCACGGATTCCTTTAACGCCAACGATATATAAACCGCTGACTTCGGCCTTGACTTCTTTTTTGACCGGAATCTGATCAAAAACTTTTTCATCTGCGATCAGAACGGAGATCTTTGGTCCGACTTTTGCTTTAACGATTGGCAGTTTGGAACGGCGCATCAGCTTCGGTGCCTGGTCGATCACCATCTGAGGAAGACCGGATTCTTTTAACGGAAGTCGCTTCTTATCAATAATCAGCATAGAAACGGTTTGCTTAGCAGCTTCAATCTGGGCCTGCTGTTCTTCTTGTTTCTTCTGAGCCTTTTTTCCAAAGAAATAAAGAGCTATCAGAGCAGCGATCAGAACGACCAGGATCACAAGAAGGACGATGGTAAGTGTACTCATAGATACCCTCCTCAATATGTAATTTACAAACTTATGTCATGCGAATTATATTCTAACATCATTTATTACAAAAGGCAAACAAATTCATAAAATTCCATAAAGAACAGGAAAAGTTATAGCAAAGGTACAGAGAAACAGGTATAATAAATTTACGGTTTTTAGAAAAACCTGAAAGATAAATTTATTTGTGGGTACACTAAGAATTACAGAACAAAGAGTCTGGAGAGTTAGTATGGAGAAGAAAAACGACAGGAATAAAAATACCAGTCAGAATAAACTGTATTCAGATGAAATAAAAGAAATGGAACGTTTGTCAGAGGAGCAGGAAAAGGCACTTCGCGAGAGACGTCAGGCAAGAAAACATCGCATAAAAAAGCAGGAACGAAGAAAAAAACTGATCGTATTGGGAAGCATGGCCGTTGTTACCGTAGTGGTAGCAGTGAGTGCAGTCACCGGAATTGTCAGTTTTGTGACCAGAGAAAGCAGGCAAAGTCAGGTTTCATCAAAAAAATCAGCAGAAAAGGACTCATCGGAGCCGACTTTGACAGATACGGTGAAACAGAGTCGTTCAGATCTGGAAGTGGATGAGAGAACCCCGGAGGAAATTCTGGCAGATGCGAAGCTTCTCGCAGTACAATATGATTATGACAAGGCAATCAGCCTGCTTCAGAAATACAGTGGCTATAAAAAGAATACAGAAATGCAGGATGCGGTAAAACAATATGAAGAAATAAAAGCTTCCTGTAAGTCCTGGCCACTGGAAGAAGTTACACATGTTTTTTATCATACACTGATCAAAGATCCATCTAAAGCATTTGATGGAGACTATAAAGAAGCTGATTACAATCAAGTTATGACAACGATCGATGAATTCAACAAGATTACAGAGACTATGTATGAGAAAGGCTATGTCATGGTCAGTATCTATGATATGGCTAAGGCAGATGCTGATGGCAATATAACAGAAGGAGAGATCCTTCTCCCGGAAGGGAAGATTCCGTTTGTTCTTTCACAGGACGATGTCTGTTATTATCATTATATGGATGGTGATGGATATGCATCGAAGCTGGTTGTTGATGAGAATGGAAAAATCCGGAACGAATATATAGAGGATGATGGAAGCGTTTCTGTCGGAGATTATGATATGGTTCCACTGATCGACCGTTTTGTAGAAGAACATCCGGATTTTTCATACAGAGGAGCAAAAGGAATTGTGGCACTTACCGGTTATAATGGTATTTTAGGATATCGTACAGACCAGAGCTATGAGACACGTCCGGATGATCTGGATGCCAATAAGGTTGAATGGTTGGATGCACATCCTGATTTCAGTCTGGCGAAAGAAAGAGAGGGCGCCAAGAAAGTCGCAGATGCCATGAAAGCAGAGGGATGGCTTTTTGCAAGTCACACCTGGGGGCATCAGAATGTAGGGCAGATAGGACTGGAAACACTTCAGACCGATACCCAGAAATTCAAAGATAATGTAGATCCGCTGATCGGAGGTACAGATATCATTATATTTGCGTTTGGTACAGATCTCTGTGGACCGGAGGATTATCACGGCGATAAATTCGAATATTTAAAAGGTGCAGGATACAATTATTTTTGCAATGTAGATTCAAGTAAATATTATGTACAGATAAGAGAGCGGTATTTCCGTCAGGGGAGAAGAAATTTGGACGGATACCGTATGTATTACCACCCGGAGCTTCTGGAGGATCTTTTTGATGTAAAGAGTGTTTTTGATCCGGTAAGACCGACACCGGTGCCGCCAATGGCATAACTGATAAAAGGGGATAAAGAATGAAAAAAAGAGCATTAATACTTACAGCAGTACTTACTGCAGCAGCACTGACAGGGGGAAGTGGTTATCTGCCGGTTACAGACGGCATAAGATCTAAAATGATACAGAACGTTTATGCAAATGCAGAGGATTCAAAAGAATCTGCAGACACAGAAACTTCTGATTCTGTGCTTGATCAGGCAACGATCATGTATCAGCAGTATAATTATGATGAGGCAATCAAATTGCTGAAAAAGCAGGATGATTTTACAAAAAATAAAGATTACATGGATCTTGCTGCAAAATGTCAGATTGCGAAAAAATCACTGGTTGAATATCCTCTTGAAAAAATCACACATGTATTTTTTCATACATTGATCGAGGACACATCCAGAGCATTTGATGGAGATTCAAAATCCGGAAATTATAATCAGGTCATGACAACAGTCAGTGAGTTTAATAAGATCATTCAGATCATGTATGACAAGGGCTATGTACTGGTAAGTCCACATGATATGGCAACGGTAAATAAAGACGGTACGATGAGCAGGGGCAAGATCATGGTTCCGGAGGGTAAGATTCCGTTTGTCCTTTCGCAGGATGATGTCAGCTATTACCATTATATGGACGGCGATGGCTGTGCATCCAAACTTGTACTTGACGAGAATGGAGAGGTAAAGAACGAATATGTTGATGCTGACGGAAATGTTTTAGTCGGAGATTATGATCTGGTACCGCTTCTGGATTCTTTTATCAAAGAACATCCGGATTTTTCCTATCATGGACGTAAGGGAATCCTTGCGATGACCGGTTATAACGGAGTACTGGGATACAGAACAGACAGTGCATATAAGACCGGCGAAAACCTTCAGGATGACCAGAAGAAATTCCTGGAAGATCATCCTGATTTCGATTATGACCAGGATGTAAAAGATGCGACCAAAGTGGCAGATGCCATGAAGGCAGAGGGATGGGAATTCGCAAGCCATACCTGGGGACATATGAATGCAACAGAGCGTTCTGCTGAGGATCTTAAGACAGACGATGAGAAATGGAAAGCAAATGTAGCCCCGATCCTTGGAGATACAGATATGATCATCTTTGCGTTTGGTGCAGATATTGGTGACTGGGAAGGTTACTCTTCTGATAATCCGAAATTTCAGTATTATAAGAGTGCGGGTTATGACTACTTCTGTAATGTAGATTCCAGTCAGTACTTTGTACAGATCACAGATCAGTATTTCCGACAGGGAAGAAGAAATCTGGATGGTTACAGAATGTATTATAACCCGGATATGCTGAGCGATCTTTTTGATGTATCTGAGGTATGGGATTCTTCCAGACCGACACCGGTACCAGAAATGTGATATGCAGATTTGAAAGGAGTTTTATTATGAAGAAAAAAACAGTTGCAGCGATGTTGGTAATGTGCATGGCTTTATCTGCTACAGCATGTGGCGGATCTGATACAAAAGAAACTAAAACCGAGACAACACAGGATACAGGGGATAAAAAAGATTCTGCATCCTCAGATAAAAAAACATCTGCTTCGGCAGTCAGACTGGTGTCTGTTTCTGATGTTTCAAAATATGTTACGATTGGAGAATATAAGGGACTGACACTGGACAGATCATCGGTTACTGTAACGGATGATGATGTACAGGCAGAGATCGATTATAATCTTGAAGAAAACGGAACAGAGGTAAATGACGGAACAGTAGAAGAGGGCGATTCGGTAACGATTAATTTTACCGGAACGATAGACGGAAAAGAATTTGATGGGGGTTCTGCAGAAGATTATGATCTTGTGATTGGCGAGGGCGGAATGATCGATGGATTCGAGGATGGAATCATTGGCATGAAAAAGGGAGAGACAAAAGAACTGGACCTGACTTTCCCGGATGATTACTATGAAGAATCTGTTGCCGGTAAACCGGTTGTGTTTAAAGTTACGCTGCAGAAGTTCACGCGGCCTTCCGAACTGAATGATGAGTGGGTAGCTGCCAATACAGAATACAAGACAGTTGACGAGTATCGTGCAGCCGTCAAAAAAGAACTCGAAGAAAATGAGACAAAATCGGCAGATTATGATCTTTACAGTAATGCCTGGAGCGAAGTACTCGCAAATTCTGAAGTAAAAGAATATCCGGAAGAAGATGTGGATAAGGCGGTTGAAGCATACAAAAAACTCAATGAAAATTATGTCAAAGAAGCAGGTATGGAAATGTCTGATTTCCTTAAGGCACAGGGAATGTCTGAAGAAGATTATGAGGAAGACTGCCAGCAGTATGCAGAATCCAAAGTGGAACAGAACCTTATTGTTCAGGGAATCATGGATGCAGAAGGACTCAGCCTTGATGATGACGATATACAGACATTAAAGGACGAGCTGTTATCAGAATATGGCTATGAGAGTTTTGATCAGCTGGTTGCATATTATGGTGAACAGGAAGTAAATGAATCACTGGCACTGATGCGTGTGGAACGTTTTATAGTGGATAATGCGACAGTAAATGAAACTTCTGCAACAGAAGCTGATGTGGCAAATGAAGATGCAGATCCGGAAAGTGAAGACACAGGAGTTGATGCTGCAGAAGACACTATAGAAGATAATGCGTCAGAGGAAGATAGCAGTGACACTGCAGAAGAAAGTGAGGAAACTGCATCGGAAGATGATGTGGCAAATGAAGGATGATCATAAAAAATGGAAATGTTTTTCAGGAAGATGGAAGTTTTCGCAAGGAAACACTTTATATCAGAAATCACAGACTGACAGAGGCATTTGAAGCAACCTCTGAAGAGGAAGTTATAGATGCCGAGGGTCTTATGGTGATTCCCGGTCTTGTGGATATCCACAGCCATGGAGCATATGGGGAAGATTTTTCTGACGGTGATCCGGAAGGTCTGAAAAAAATCTTAAGATATGAGAGACAAAGTGGAATAACATCATATTGTCCGACTTCCATGACACTTCCGAAGGAACAGCTTAAGAAGATTTTTAAAGGGATCAGGGAAGCAGAAAAGTCCGGCGATGGAGCAACGGTTGCAGGTATCAATATGGAAGGACCGTTTCTGGATCCTGTTAAGAAGGGCGCACATGTCGAAGAATGGATCACGGAACCGGATGCAGATTTTGTAAGGGAATTGAATGAAGTATCCGGTGGAAGGATTAAACTGGTAACGTTGGCACCGAATGTCAGCGGTGCGATGGAATTTATCAGGAAAATGCAGAGTGAAGTACAGATATCTCTGGGACATACAGCTGCAGATTACGAATGTGCATCAGAAGCAATGGCGCTGGGGGCGCATCATGTGACGCACCTTTATAATGCGATGCAGCCACTGGCACACAGAGAACCCGGACTGATCGGAGCTGCAGCAGATGATCCGGAATGTATGGTGGAACTTATCTGTGATGGTTACCATATCCATCCATCCGTGATCAGAACAACATTCAAAATGTTCGGACCGGAAAGAGTGATTCTGATCAGTGACTCCATGCGTGCAACAGGGATGAAAAACGGTACATATGAGCTCGGCGGACAGGAAGTAACTGTGAAGGACCGCAAGGCAGTGCTGAAAGACGGAACACTGGCAGGATCTGCGACAAATCTGTTTGGCTGTATGTGCAAGGCAATAGAATTTGGTGTGCCTGTAGACCAGGCGATTTTTGCAGCCACGAGAAATCCGGCAAGAAGTATTGGGATTTATGACAGAACAGGGTCTGTTCATACAGGTAAAGAGGCAGATCTTCTTCTGGTAACAGAGAATTTTGAATTAAAAAGAGTTATCTGATATACCTGCTGAAGTATTGAATCATCATTCACAGAATAACTTGATTTAGTTCAGGAATTGTGATTGTATTTCAGAATTAAATGCGTTATGATAATAAATAGACAAAAAAGTTATAGAAAAATACAGCAGGTGGAGTAGATGGATAAAAGGGTATTGCGTGAACGAATGCGCAAAAAGCAACAGCAGATAAGACGTCGTCAGATGATGAAAAAAGGCGCGTATATTGTTGCAATAATTCTCGTATTTGTCTTTGTGATACGAGGAATCATTCTTCCGGTCATTAATCGGGTCGGAGGGAAAAATACAGATAAACCGGCACAGGTACAGGCAGAAACAGATACGAATGCGAATACCAATACGGGAGATTCAGGAACTGAGACACAGATAGAAAAAGACACAAATGCAGCAATCCGTAAACCGCTGAAGGGTGCGAGTGATCTGACAAAGGCTTCACAGCTGACTGCTGGCTGGCATGAGGATGAGAACGGAAAATGGTATCAGAACTCGGATGGTACATATTATGCAGGCGGCCTGCAGGAAATAGATGGTTCTACATATTATTTTGGAGACAATGGTTATACACAGACCGGCTGGGTAAGTGTTGGTTTTGATGACTATTATTTCAGTGATGACGGAACGTATGATCCGAGTCAGCATAAGACAAGAATTGCATTTACGTTTGATGATGGCCCGGGAGAGTATACAGACCAGCTTCTGGACTGCCTGGAACAGAATAATGCACATGCGACATTCTTTATGCTCGGACAGAATGTTGAGAACTGGCAGAGCGAAGTTCAGCGAATGGTAGACATTGGATGTGAGATCGGATCTCATTCCTGGGATCATCTGAATCTGTATGATCTTGATATGGATGCAGTTGCCAAAGAGTTTTCAGATACAGATGCAGCTCTGGAGAAGGCATGTGGACAGAAGGCAAGTGTTGCCAGAGCACCATATGGAAACTGGAGTGATGATATCATTGCTACTGTACAGAAACCATTCTTTACATGGTCGCTGGATTCTCTTGACTGGAGTTATAAGGATGTTGACAAAGACTATAATGAGATTATGAACGGAGATCTTACTGACGGTTCGATCATTCTGATGCATGATATTCATGAGCCATCCGTACAGGCTGCGATCAAGATGATTCCGGAACTTGTGCAGAAGGGTTATAAGCTGATGACTGTCAGTGAGCTTGCAGCAGCCAAGGGAGTTACTTTACAGAATGCAAACTATTCTGATTTCTGGGACAGTTCACTTCAGAAGGGTATCGTTGCAGGATATAACAGTGGTTCTTCTGACGGAAGCAGTGATGGTACAGCGGTATCAGATGGTACTACCTCAGATGACGGCTCAACAGATAGTTCTGATGTAAGTGATACAGGATCTTCGGACAGCAGTGATGTCAGTGATGGAAGTGATGAGAGTTCCGACAGTTCTTCCGGAGATGACAGCTCAGGAGGCGATGACTCTTCCGGGGATGGAAGTTCATCAGATGACAGTTCCGGAGATAACAGCTCAGACGATGGATCTTATGATGACAGTTCCGGAGACGGAAGTGATTATGCAGATGAGGACTCCGGAGATGGGTATGATACAGGATATTAATTCTATATAAAATAAGAATCCACAAAAGAGGACAAGTTCGAAAGCGCAATCGGACAAGTCCTCTTTTTGTGTACTTGTAATTTCTTATTTTAATTGACGGGAACATTATGGATTGGTATAATATGTCTATAAAAATGCAAAATATCAGCATGATAAATGTGCATAATGCTGATGGGAGGCGCAGAGTTGTAAAGAGTGCCGGAATAAAATAGCTGTTAAGGGAGGTACGTTTGAATGGGAGAGAAGTTGCAGTTTACAGAGCTGGATCAGTATCTGTTCGGACAGGGAACCCATTATGACATTTACAGGAAATTAGGAGCCCATCCGACGATACAGAGGCGTAAGAAAGGTGTATATTTTGCTGTGTGGGCACCAAATGCCAGATCAGTTTCTGTTGTTGGAGAGTTTAATAACTGGAATACACAGGCAAATCCAATGAAGAAAGTCGGACCAATTGGGGTATATGAGACATTTATACCCGGAGCAAAGGTTGGAGATCTCTATAAATTCTATATTATCGGCTATCATGGTGAAGAATTATACAAAGCCGATCCATATGGGAATGAAGCAGAACTGAGACCTGGCACTGCATCCAGAATTGCGGATATTTCTGATTATAAATGGAAAGATACTACCTGGATGAAAAGACGTCCGGAATTTGATGAAACCAAAGATCCTATGGCCATTTATGAGGTACACCCCGGTTCCTGGAAGAAACATGAAGCAAAAGATGAAGATGATCCGGGATTTTATAATTACCGTGAACTGGCACATGAACTTGCTGCCTATGTAAAGAAAATGGGTTATACACATGTAGAACTTATGGGAATTGCCGAGCATCCGTTTGATGGCTCATGGGGATATCAGGTCACAGGATATTATGCACCAACCTCCCGTTATGGTTCTGTTCAGGATTTCAAGTATATGATCGATTATCTGCACCGTAATAAGATTGGAGTTGTTCTGGACTGGGTACCGGCACATTTTCCGAAAGATGCACAAGGCCTCGCAAATTTTGACGGTACAGCAGTATATGAACATGAAGATCCGAGACAGGGAGAACATCCGGACTGGGGAACCAAGATTTATAACTATGGCCGTCCGGAGGTCAAAAACTTCCTGATTGCCAATGCACTCTACTGGATTGAAGAGTGTCATGTAGACGGACTTCGTGTTGATGCAGTAGCATCTATGCTTTATCTGGATTATGGAAAGAAGGATGGCGAGTGGGTTGCTAATAAATATGGTGATAACAAAAACCTTGAAGCAATTGAGTTTTTCAAACATTTGAATACCGTTGTACTTGGAAGAAATCATGGAACGGTCATGATAGCAGAAGAATCTACCGCATGGCCACAGGTTACCGGAAAAGCTGAAGATGGAGGACTTGGATTCTCTTTGAAATGGAATATGGGATGGATGAATGATTTTCTTGAATACATGAAATTGGATCCATATTTCCGTAAGGACAATCACAATAAGATGACATTTTCTATGACTTATGCATACAGTGAAAAATATGTCCTTGTCATCTCGCATGATGAAGTTGTACATTTGAAATGTTCTATGGTTAATAAGATGCCAGGCTATCCGGAAGAAAAGATTCGTAATTTGAAAGCTGCGTATGCATTTATGCTGTTTCATCCAGGCAAAAAACTTCTGTTTATGGGACAGGAATTTGGACAGCTGCGTGAATGGAGTGAGGAGAGGGAGCTTGACTGGTATCTTCTGAATGAAAAACCACATCAGGATCTTCAGGAGTTTGTAAAGACGCTTTTACATATGTATACAAAGTATCCTGCATTGTATGCAGGGGACAACGATCCTGACGGATTTGAGTGGATCAATGCAGACGATGCATACAGAAGTATTTTCAGTCTGGTAAGAAAATCTCCTACAAAGAGAAATAACCTTCTGTTTATTGTAAACTTTACGCCGGTTGACCGCCCGGATTATCGTGTCGGTGTTCCAAAGAAAAAACAGTATAAACTGATCATGAATGAACATGGACTTTTGGAGAAACCGGAGGTATTTAAAGCAGAGGCACAGGAATGTGATCACAGAGAGTTTTCGTTTGACTATCCACTGCCAGGATATGGTGTTGCGGTATTTACTTATTGATATTTTATTGTGAAAGTTAACCAATTTTGCACATCGATAATTATATAAATTTAACAAATAAAATCGTTGCAATTTAAGAAAATATAGGTTATACTGAACGCAACTGAGGGAAATCATTTGGAAACTCAGTATTTACATGAAATGCAGTAAGTTGAACATAAAAAATAAAAATTTTGAAAGGAGATTTACAATGAAAGTATCTAATATTAAAGACATCGAGAAATTTTTTGAAGTAGTAGACAGCTGCCAGGGCAAAGTTGAACTGGTAACAGGTGAAGGTGACAGACTGAACCTCAAATCCAAACTGTCCCAGTATGTATCTCTTGCAAACATCTTCTCCGGCGGAGAAATTCCGGAACTTGAGATCGTAGCATATGAGAAAGAAGATATCGACAAACTTCTCAGCTTCATGATCAACGGTTGATTTTAGAGAGTATAGAGTGGGGACGTGACTGGTTCATGTCCCCATTACCCATATGAAGGGATAATAACCAGGGGGTATTTTATGCCTCCTGGTCAAATTGCGTTATAAGTTAGTGATATAAAACAAATAATATAAAGTAATTTAGCAATCATTTTGCCCATGGGCAGAAAGAGAGGAAATGCAATCATGGAAAAAACTAAAATTGACATTATCTCCGGTTTCCTTGGAGCCGGTAAAACAACACTGATCAAGAAACTTCTGAAAGATGCCTTTCAGGGGGAGCAGGTCGTACTGATTGAAAATGAATTTGGTGAGATCGGCATTGATGGAGGATTTCTGAAAGAAGCCGGAATCCAGATCCGTGAAATGAACTCAGGATGTATCTGCTGCTCACTGGTTGGTGATTTTGGTGCATCTTTGAAAGAAGTTATCAGCAAATATCACCCGGACAGAATCCTGATCGAGCCATCTGGTGTCGGCAAATTATCTGATGTCATTAAAGCAGTACAGGGCGTAGAAGAAGAAACAGGACTGGTTCTGAACAGCTACACTACTGTTGTTGATGCAAAGAAATGCAAAATGTATATGAGAAATTTCGGTGAATTTTTCAACAATCAGGTTGAATATGCCGGAGCGATCATCATGAGTCGTACAGATATTGTTGACGAAGCAAAAGCACAGGCATCACTGGAACTGCTTCGTGAGATTAACTCCAAAGCAGCGATCATCACAACACCGATCGAGAAACTGGAAGGTAAAAAACTTCTGGAGGTTATGGAGCATCCGGTATCTCTGGCAGATGAACTGATGGAAGAAGAGGAAGTATGCCCGGAATGCGGACATGTGCATGAACATGGCGAACATCATCATCACGACCATGATGAAGAATGTGGATGCGGACATGACCACGATCATGAAGAACATGAGCATCATCATCACGACCATGATGAAGAATGCGGATGCGGACATGACCACGCTCATGAAGAACATGAGCATCATCATCACGACCATGATCATGAATGCGGATGTGGACACGACCATCATGACCATCACCATCATCATGCAGATGAAGTATTTACAAGTTGGGGTCGTGAGACAATTAAGAAATATACAAAAGAAAATCTTGAGAAGATGCTGGAAGCTCTTTCTGCATCTGATGAATATGGAATCATTCTCCGTGCAAAAGGAATGCTTCCGGCAGAAGATGGAACATGGATTTATTTTGATATGGTTCCGGAAGAAACAGAAATTCGTGAAGGCGCACCGGAATATACAGGTCGTCTCTGCGTGATCGGATCTAAACTGAATGAGGACAAACTGGCTGAGCTTTTTGGCCTGTAATCATAGAGGAGAATACAGACAATGGATGAGATCAAAGTACCGATTTATTTAATGACCGGTTTCCTGGAAAGTGGCAAGACTTCTTTCCTGAGTTTTACCATACAGCAGGATTATTTCCATACGGATGGAAAGACACTTCTGATCCTCTGTGAGGAAGGGGAGGAAGAATACGATCCGGCAATTCTTGAAGCCAATAATACTGTTGTGGAGGTAATTGAAAATGAGGAAGACTTTACAACAGACAGACTGGTTGCCATGGATATTCTTCATCAGCCGGAGCGTGTTATCATAGAATATAATGGCATGTGGCTGGTAAGCAATTTTGAAAAAACGCAGCTGCCGACAGGCTGGGGAGTAGAACAGCAGATTACCTGTGTAGATGGAAGTACTTTCCAGATGTATATGGCGAATATGAAATCCATTTTTATGGATATGATAAAAAATACAGATATGGTTATCTTCAACCGTTGCAAAAAGGAAGATCCACTTCCGACTTATCGACGTGGAATCAAGGTCGCAAATCAGAGAGCAGAAGTTATCTTTGAGGATGAAGAAGGCGAGCTGGGTGATATTTTCCAGGATGAAATGCCATTTGATATGAATGCGCCGGTTATCGAGATTCTTCCGGAAGATTATGGCATCTGGTTTGTGGATGCAATGGATCATCCGGAAAATTATGAAGGCAAAACAGTCAAGTTTAAAGCAAGAGTCATGAAACCTCGCGGAATGGGAAGTAAATTCTTTGTTCCGGGACGTACAGCCATGACTTGCTGTGCAGATGATACTACATTTCTTGGTTATGTATGTAAGAGCGCATATGCGCCGAAACTGACGCCGGGAGAATGGGTAGAAGTTACAGCCAAAGTCGGCATTGAGAAACGTAACGAATACCAGGGTGAAGAAGGTATCGTACTTGATGCGGAGCATGTAGAGCAGTGTGATCCACTGGAAGACGAAATGGTTTATTTTAATTAATACAGCGAGGAAATTCTGATGTATCTGATCGTAGGTTTGGGAAATCCCGGAAGGCAGTATGAAGCCACACGCCATAATATGGGATTTGATGTGATTGATAAGCTTGTGGAGGAATATAATGTTCCACAGTCTGGCGTGAAATTCAATGCCATGTACGGAAAGGGAAGAATCGAAGGACAACCTGTCATTCTGATGAAGCCGCTTTCTTATATGAATCTCAGTGGTGGTCCTGTCCGGGATATGGCAAACTACTTCAAAATCGATCCGGAGACAGAGATGATCGTTATTTATGACGATATTGATCTGGAACCGGGACAGCTTCGTATCCGTAAGAAAGGCAGTGCCGGTGGGCACAATGGAATCAAGCATATCATTCAGCAGCTTGGTACACAGACGTTTGTTCGTATCAAGGTTGGTGTCGGAGCCAAACCAAAAGGATGGGATCTGGCAGATCATGTACTTGGCAGATTCGGAAGCAATGAACGTAAGCTTGTGGAAGAGGCGCAGGAGAGAGCCTGCAAAGCTGTAGAGATGATCCTGGCTGACAGTGTGGATGCGGCCATGAACCAGTTCAACAAGAAAATGGAGAATGTATGAAGACATTTTTGCAGCCTCTGCAGAATCTTGCAGAGATGGAAGAAATACAAAAACAGGCAAAAAAGAATCGTGGAATTCTGGAGATCAGTGGTTGTATGGAGTCCCAGAAAGCTCATCTTATGTATGGGCTTTCCGGGCTTTTTCCATGTCATCTGGTAATTGCCGCAGATGAAAAATCTGCGAAAGAACTGTATGAAGATTATCGTTTTTATGATAAACGTGTTTATTACTATCCGGCAAAGGATCTTCTTTTTTTTCAGGCAGATATACATGGGAATCTGCTGATTCGTCAGCGAATGCAGGTGATTCGCGCTCTTCTGGAACGCGAGGATGAGATTACGGTCGTTACCAGTATTGATGGCTGTATGGACTATCTTGTACCTCTGGAAAAAATAGAAAAACAACTGATTCATTTTCGCAACGACAGTACCCTGGATATGGATAAACTGACAGCTGCGCTTGTCCATATGGGGTATGAACGTGTTGGACAGGTAGAGATGCCAGGACAGTTTTCCATCCGTGGAGGAATTATTGATATTTATTCTCTGACAGAAGAAAATCCCTGGCGTATTGAACTGTGGGGAGATGAAATTGATTCGATCCGCAGTTTTGATGCACAGAGCCAGCGTTCTCTTGAAAACCTGGATGATGTTACAATTTATCCTGCAGCAGAACAGCCAATGGAGAAAAATGGTGTCTCATTTCTCGATTATTTTAAAGAAACTGAAACTCTGTTTTTTTTGGATGAACTTAATCATCTGGAGGAAAATGCAAAAGCTGTGCAGGAGGAATTCCAGCAAAGTTGTGAGAATCGAAAGGAAAAGGGCGAGATCAGTCTTTCCGGTGACTGGATGTGTACATGGGAGGAATTGTGTCATAAGATAAATGACAGAAATTGTGTTGCCATGTCTTTGCTGGATCCGAAGAAATCTAACTGGAAAATTTCAGGTCAGTTTAATATCACAGTAAAATCTATGAGCTCTTATCAAAGTAGTTTTGAACTGTTGGTAAAGGATCTGAAACAGTACAAAAAAGAAGGATATCAGATCGTTTTGCTGTCCGGTTCCAGAACCCGTGCAGAACGTCTGGCAAAAGATCTTCAGGAAGAAGGTCTGAATGCATTCTACGGACAGGATTCTGATCGTATTCTGCAGCCGGGAGAGATCATGGTGGCGTATGGCCATGCACGGAGGGGATTTGAATATCCACTGGTTAAATTTGCAGTCATCACAGAGACAGATATCTTTGGAAAAGAGCAGAAAAAGCGTAAAAAGAAAAAAGAATACAATGGAAAGAGAATCCAGGACTTTTCGGAACTTTCCATTGGAGACTATGTAGTGCATGAAAAGCATGGACTCGGCATTTACAAAGGTATTGAGAAAGTTGCAGTAGATAAAGTTGCAAAGGATTATATCAAAATCGAATATCGTAATGGAAGTAATCTGTATATTCTTGCAACACAGCTGGATGCACTGCAGAAATATTCCGGGGCAGAAACAGCAAAACCGCCGAAACTGAATCGGCTTGGTGGGCAGGAATGGAAAAAGACGAAATCCAGAGTCCGCGGTGCCGTGCAGAATATTGCAAGGGAACTTGTGGAGCTTTATGCAGTCCGCCAGGAAAAAGAAGGTTATGTCTGTGGACCAGATACCGTCTGGCAGCGAGAGTTTGAAGAGATGTTTCCGTATGAGGAAACAGAAGATCAGCTGGCTGCGATCGAAGATACTAAGAAAGATATGGAGAGCACCAAGATTATGGACCGTCTTGTGTGTGGGGATGTCGGATATGGCAAGACAGAGGTTGCGCTGCGAGCTGCGTTTAAAGCAGTTCAGGAAAGTCGCCAGGTTGTTTATCTTGTACCGACCACGATTCTTGCACAGCAGGTTTATAACACCTTTATTCAGCGA
The DNA here is from genome assembly GCF_025147765.1 of Blautia obeum ATCC 29174. NCBI lineage: Bacteria > Bacillati > Bacillota > Clostridia > Lachnospirales > Lachnospiraceae > Blautia > Blautia obeum. The sequence goes on along the minus strand of NZ_CP102265.1, from coordinate 3,372,986 downwards.
ATGAAAGAGTTTCCGGTGAGAGTAGATCTTCTTTGCCGGTTCCGTACGGCTGCGCAGCAGAAAAAGACAATCGCAGATCTGAAAAAAGGTCAGGTGGATATCGTAGTCGGTACACACAGAGTACTTTCGAAGGATGTGGAATATAAAAATCTGGGACTTCTTATCATCGATGAAGAACAGCGTTTTGGTGTGGTTCATAAAGAAAAGATCAAACAGCTGAAAAAAGATATTGATGTACTGACGTTAACGGCAACACCGATTCCGCGAACACTCCATATGAGTATGATCGGTATCCGCGACATGAGTGTCCTGGAAGAGCCTCCGATGGATCGTGTTCCGATTCAGACATATGTTATGGAGTATGATGAGGAAACGGTAAGAGAGGCGATCAACCGTGAGCTTCGAAGAGGCGGTCAGGTTTATTATGTTTATAACCGCGTGAATGATATTGCAGATGTGACGACAAGGATCGCGAAACTTCTGCCGGATGCTAGAGTGGATTTTGCCCATGGACAGATGAGTGAGCGAGAGTTGGAAGCAGTCATGTATGCATTTATTAACGGAGATATAGATGTACTGGTTTCTACAACGATCATTGAGACCGGACTGGATATTTCCAATGTCAATACGATGATCATTCATGATTCTGACCGATATGGACTTTCACAGCTTTATCAGCTTCGTGGAAGAATCGGACGTTCAAATCGGACTGCTTATGCATTCCTTATGTATCGCAGGAATACGATGTTGAAAGAGACTGCAGAAAAAAGACTTTCTGCGATTCGGGAATATACAGATCTGGGAAGTGGATTCAAGATTGCAATGCGTGATCTGGAACTCAGAGGCGCCGGAAATCTACTGGGAGCAGAACAGCATGGGCATATGAATGCAGTAGGGTATGACCTTTACTGCAAGATGCTCAGTGAGGCAGTCAAGGAGGCAAAGGGTATCCATACAATGGAAGATTTTGAGACAACGATCGATCTGAATATGGATGCATTTATACCGGATTCTTATATCAGCAATGAGTATCAGAAACTGGATATTTATAAGAGGATTGCCGGAATTGAGACACAGCAGGATTATGATGATATGCTGGAAGAATTGCTGGATCGCTTCGGTGAAATGCCAAAAGCAGTTCTGAATCTTCTTGTGATCGCCAGAATGAAAGCACAGGCACACCGATGTTATGTGGTGGAGATCAAACAGATCGCCAGGGATATGAAGATTACATTGTATGAACGGGCCAAACTGAATCCTGCAGGTATTCCTGTACTGATGCAGAAATATAGAAGAGGGCTGCAATTCAAGAATGAACAGGAACCCAAATTTATTTTCACTCCGGAGGGAGCTGGAAATACACTGACAGCTCTGACAGATTTTCTGACGGAACTGGAATCACTTGTAGAAGAATAAAATCCATATAGTCTGATTAAGAGGAGAATCTGTGAAATATCCGTGAAAAACGGCTATTTTTATGATTCTCCTTGCTCTTAAAGGCAAAAAAGTTTATACTCTTATTTATATGCTAGAATTGTAAAGCAATGGAGGAAGAGATGAAAACAATGACAAAGAGAACAGCTGTTGCAGCTCTTACAGGCGTAATGGCAGTGGGGATGCTCACAGGCTGTGGAGAAAAGAAATTAGATGGAACAAAAACAGTTGCAACAGTGGATGGAACAGAAATCCCGCTTGGAATCGTGAGTCTTTCTGTAAGAGAAGGACAGGCACAGACAGAAGCAATGTATAAGAGTTTTATGGGCGGACAGGATTATTCTATCTGGAGCATGGATGCAGAAGACGGAAAGACCTATGGAGAACAGGCAGTAGAACAGTCTCTGAAAGATGTAGAGCTGATGTACATCATGAAAGAAAAGGCTGCAGACTATAATGTAGAAGTTACAGATGATGATGAGCAGAAGATCGCAGATGCAGCAGCAGCATTTATGGCTGCCAACAGTGAAGAGACACTGCAGGAGCTTGCGGTAAGTGAAGATCAGATCAAGACATATCTGGAGCTTCAGACTTATAAGAGCAGAATGCATGATCCGCTCATTGCAGATGTAGATAAAGATGTTTCTGATGAAGAAGCACAGCAGTCATCTTTTGATTATGTAAGCATCAGTACAGCAGATCTCAGCGATGATGAGATCAAACAGAAAAAAGAAGATGCACAGAAGATCCTGGATGATCTGAAAGCAGCCGGTTCCGATGGAGATCTGAATGAAATTGCAAAATCAGTGGATGATTCTTATTCTTCCGTAAGTGGTACTTTTGATACGAATGAAGATGCGGCAAAAGAAGATTCTGATGAAGAGTCCGACAGCAGTTCTTCCAGCAGTGCATATCCGGATGAGGTTATGAAAGTTCTCAGAACTCTGAAAGACGGAGAAATCGGTCCGGACGTTATTGAGACAGATACTTCTTACTATGTAGTAAAACTTGATAAAGTAAATGATGAAGAAGCTACAGAGACTAAGAAACAGTCAATTATCTCGACAAGAGAGAATAAGCTTTATACAGACACAACAGAAAAATGGCTGGATGATGCAGACATCAATGTTGAGAAAAAGGTTCTCAAGACTCTGAAGGTTACGGATAATCACAAATTCTCAATCGCAACTGCAACACCTGAACCGACAGAAGAGGCTGCAGCAACAGAAACACCAGAGGTTACAGAGGCAGCAGAAGAAACAGAGGCAACGGCTACTCCGGAAGCTACAGAGGAGACTGAGGCTACAACAACTCCGGAAGTTACAGAAGCAGCTTCCTATAATACAGATTCTTCTCTTGAAGTTACAGATGGAAACAAGGTCAATATTGATTATGTAGGAAAGATTGACGGAGTTGCATTTGATGGTGGAAGCACAGATGGCAAAGGAACAGATCTGGTAATCGGTTCCGGTACATATATTGATAATTTTGAAGAGCAGCTGATCGGTGCACATCCGGGAGATAAAGTAGAAGTAACTGTTATATTCCCAGATGATTATCAGGCAGCAGATCTTGCCGGTAAAGAAGCAGTATTTGATGTTACTGTAAATGGAATTTATGAATAAATGATATGTAATAAGCCCTCGCATTTGCGGGGGCTTATTGTTTGGAAATCTTAGGATTCTGTACTTTCGCTGTTTCCACTGGAAACATGGATACCATTGATCTCTACATCACCCTCCATTGGAATAACAATGCATTTACGCCCATCGATCACCTGCGTTTCGATCAGCGCGGCACGATCAGGATCAATGTGAATTACAACATCCGGTGTTTTGATCTCAGTACGTCGTGTATTGGTAATATTGGCAGCCATAAGTGAAGCGTTTTCACCGGCAATTGCTTCATAGGTCTGATCAAAAGTTTCGAGTTTTTCATCTTCAACACCGCATTCTTCAAAGAGACGTTTCACTTCCGGTTTAGTCAGTACAGCAGGATCCGGGGAATCCTTCTGAGAATCTACCCATTCATTCAGTTTCTCATGGATATTCATGACAGTATCGTAGGCACAGTCCTCACCAAGGGTTTCTTCTACAAGTGCGTTGAAAGAATCGCGCTGGCCGCCGGCAGAAAGTGGAGTGGTACAGCCAAACATTTCATCTACGAAAGCACTTCTGAGCTGTTCGGCATTTTTAGTGTAATAAAGAAGACTGTGAATATCCGTGCTACGGTCATTAAATACCGGGAACAGGAATCCCAAATCTGGCATTTCTACGATCCAGTCACGGATACGGTCTTCGATGTTGTTGGTTTCTGCGTTGTAGCACAGGCCGGCTTTGGAAAGATTGACCGGACAGATGCTGCAGAGGATATGGTCATAGATTTCATCGGATGCATCGAACATCTCCTGACCATCGGAAGACTTTCCGGGAATATCGTAAACGGCATGAATGAGAATGATATAGTAATTCTCACCATAATCATAATTTTCGATGATCTTATCATAAAATTCCTCAAGTATAGCATTATCCTGAAGTTTACTGCCACGGAGTTTCATGAGAAATTCCTGGGTACCACCTTCTTTTTCCTGTTCAAGCGGAAAGTCCATGTTGATCAGATTTTTTCCAATTGTGCCGGATAAAGTCTTCTTGAAGATTTCAAAGTATTTAAACATTTCTTCTTCCGAAAGAGAAAGAAATGCTTCTTTCAGTTCTGTTTTTTTATTTTTCTCGCCATCCACATAACAGCCGCAGATTCTGGTGATCGCACAGTTATTTGGAGAAAACTGTTTCTTGATTTCTGAGATTTCTTTTTTGTTCATTATGTAATGCTCCTGTTTACAGAATTTCTGTACGGAATGCTTCTGCGATTCCACTTAAATTGTAACGCTCTGCAAGGTCCTGAATTCCCATCATGATCTCCTCGCGGCTGAAATTACTGGCCTCCAGAAATTCATCGTCTTTGCCATTAAGGTGGTAGTAGAACAGAAGACCAATTTCAAGATTCTGACGGTCACCATCGCAGGTCATTTCGTATAACTGATTTTCTGCCTCGTCAATTTTACCATTGTCTGCCAGATCTGTAAGATTTGTAAGTATCTGTCTGGCATCTGTATCTTCAATCACATCAGGTGTCAGTTCGACTGTACTTACCTGGAACAGCATTTTCATGACTGCACGTACCATTTCGCGTATCTGACGCAGTATATAATCATCCTGAAGCATTTATATTCTCCCTTCCAAATTCATGATTCTGAACAATAGAGTACCACAAAAAAAGAGTTTCTTCCAGATAGAAAACTGCACTTTTTTGGTCATTGTTGTGAATATTAAACTTTACGCAATATGCGCAGAATGCTATAATAAAAACATTAAATAAGTTACGTTGTATATCGGCTGTAACGGGCAGCAGTGGCTGGCAGCGCAGGAAGGACATGAATGAATGACGAATGATACTGCAATGACAAAGCAGGAATCCGAGGTAATGATAGAGCAACTCAAAAAAGTATTTGAAGTGGTTCGGTTATTGGATGTGGATACACTGGAAATGGGAAATCTGAAAGGTGTAGAAGATGTGGATGGATTTCCTTGTAAATGCTATGATTTCTGGAAAAAAGGTACACGTTGTAAGAACTGTACATCCAGAGAAGCATTACAGAAAAAAGAAAAAGTACTGAAGCTGGAATATCTGAATTCCAATATCTACCAGGTAATTTCCAAATATATAGAAATAGACGGCAAACCGTATGTGATTGAACTGATCAATGCCATGAAGTCAGATGCGATCATGGATGATGATGGACGTACGGAACTGATCAAACAGCTTTCAGGCTATAATCGGGAATTATATACAGATGCGCTTACCGGAATCTACAACAGACGATATTACGAAGAACGAATCAAAAATTCTGATATGACAGCAGGCATTGCAATGATCGATCTGGATGATTTTAAGATATACAACGATACATTTGGACACGATGCAGGTGACCTGGCACTGACGACAGTTGTAGGAATCGTAAAGGCGAATGTACGTCGTACTGATATGCTGATCCGAATGGGTGGTGATGAATTCCTGCTCGTGATGCCGGATATTACGGATCAGATTTTTGCAGATAAATTAAAGCAGATTCAGGAAAAAATTCATGATACGAAGGTTCCGGGATACTCACAGCTTCGTCTGTCGGTGAGTATCGGAGGTGTGCTTTCCGCTCCGGGAAGTACTGTGGAGAATGCAATCCATAAAGCAGATCAGTTCATGTATCAGGCCAAAACATGCAAGAATATGGTAGTGACTGAACATGATGAAGAAGTTCAGGACAAAGCAGAGGGCGGTGAAACATCCAAAACCTACAAATACAGAATTCTGATCGTTGATGATTCTGAGATGAACCGTGCAATTCTGTCAGAGATCCTCAGTGAAGAATATGATATCGTGGAAGCTGACAGTGGTGAGTCCTGCATCGATAAACTGAGACAGTACGAACGGGAAATTTCGCTGGTTCTTCTGGACATCGTCATGCCGGGAATGGATGGATTCGGAGTTCTTAATTATATGAATCGTCATCACTACCTTGAGGATATTCCGGTTATTATGATTTCCAGTGAGGATTCTACTGAAGTCGTCAGACGTGCATATGAAATGGGTGTTTCGGATTACATTAATCGACCGTTTGATGCAGGAGTTGTGCATCGAAGAGTCTATAATACGATCAAGCTTTATGCAAAGCAAAGACGCCTGATCACTCTGATCACGAATCAGGTTTATGAAAAAGAAAAGAACAACCGTATGATGGTTGAAATCTTAAGTCAGATCGTAGAATTTCGTAATGGTGAAAGTGGAAGCCATGTACTGAACATCAATATACTGACAGGAATGATTCTGGAGAGTCTTGTACAGAAAACAGATAAGTATAATATCACATGGTCAGAAAGACTGCTGATCACAACAGCGTCTGCATTACATGATATCGGCAAGATTGGCATTGATGATAAGATCCTGAACAAGCCGGGTAAACTGACTGATGAAGAATTTAAGATCATGCAGAATCATACGATCATAGGAGCCCGTATTCTTAAAAATATGGAAGGATATGAGGATGAGGAACTGATGATGGTTGCTTATCAGATCTGCAGATGGCATCATGAGAGATATGATGGCAGAGGATATCCGGACGGGCTTAAGGGAGATGAGATTCCGATTTCAGCGCAGGTAGTTTCTCTTGCAGATGTGTATGATGCACTTGTGGGCGAACGAGTTTATAAGAAAGCATATTCCCATGAGAAAGCGGTTCAGATGATCCTGAATGGAGAATGCGGTGCATTTAATCCGATTTTGCTTGAATGTCTGATCGATATTCAGGACAGGATCAAACGCAAAGTAAAAGGCAGTACACAGGAAAACAACCCTCTGAAGAAGAAAGAGAAATCAGCAGAACTCAAAGAGTTTGAAAATGCAAAAGAAGATTTTATGGATTCTGTTTTCAAAAATATGGAAAAAGAATATACGGACCTTGGAAATCCGGAAAATGCCGATTTTTCCAGGGGGGGGGGCAAAGCCAAAATGCTGATGAATGATATGAGAAAAAAGTTTTTTGAATAGGAGATAAATGATATGACAGTCAGAGAATGTTATGAAGAATTAGGATCTGATTTTGATAAAGTACTGAGCAGACTGGTGAGTGAAGCGCTTGTAAAGAAATTTGCGCTTAAGTTTCTGGATGATCCGAGTTTTGGACAGTTGGAGACAGCACTGGCAGATAAAGATGCAGAGACAGCATTTCGTGCAGCACATACACTGAAAGGTATCTGCCTGAACCTTGGATTTGATAATCTTTTTGCACCAAGTCAGGAACTGACAGAAAAACTTCGTGGAGCGACCACGATAGAAGGTACGGATGAACTGTTTGCAGCAGTAGAAAAAGAATATGACAGAACATGTGAGGCACTTCGAAAGATTGCCTGACAGATTTGAAAGAAAGAATTTAAGATAAAATCCCCTGTACTTTGTTTTTGCAACAGAGTGCAGGGTGTTTTTTTCCACTTGTGGAGCAGTACGATGAAAACAATTGCAATTGCTTCAGGAAGTCCATGTGTACTGCTTGCAGGGACATCTTTCAGACAGTAGATGACAAGAAGTCCGATTGCCGCATACGGAAGTACGGTTCCGAGATATTTGATAAATTCCGGTGGATTTTTACCCTCCGGGAAAATAATGAATGGGATAAAACGCGTTGCCATTGTTCCAAGGACAACTGCCGCAATGGTGATGATAGCTTGTGTTGTTGTCATAGTCATTTTGCAGCCACCTCCGGTTTCTTACTGAATCTGCGCTCGGCTGTGAAGGCCACGATGATAAAGATCATGGACGGAACAATAAAATTGCTGCTTCCGAAGATCAGAAGACAGATGGCAGAACAAATTAATCCTACCAGAGCTGGAAGATGATCTTTGGATTCTTCCCATTGGTTCAGGAACATAACGACAAACAGTGCGGTCATGACAAATTCGATTCCGGTTGTATCAAAATGAATCACATATCCTAAGAGTGCACCCGCTGTAGCAGCGAATACCCAGTAAATCTGGTTTAACAGGTTGACAAAAAACATAAACCATCCACGGTCTACATCATCTGGCGGTGTTACTGTACAGTTGACAGTAAAAGATTCATCACACATGCCAAAGATCAGGTAGAACTTCTTCCAACCGGTATTTTTATATTTATCCAGCATGGAAAGGCCATAAAATAAATGTCTGGCATTGACCATCAGTGCCAGAAAGAAAGCTGCAACCGGACTGAATGCCGACAGCAGAAGATTTGCCGTTACGAATTCCATAGATCCCGCAAAGATAAACATACTCATAAAGAATGGATACCATACAGAAAAGCCCTTACTCTGCATCATAAATCCATAGGACATTCCCAGGAAAAGAAAGCCTATACCGATAGGAATCGTGTATGGAAACGCGGCTTTGAATGCTTTTTTCTTCATTTGTGAAAAACTCCTTGACTTTTAGAATGAATATGTATATATTTTATATATAAAATTTTTATATATAATTATTTTACATATCATTTATGGAGGTGATCGGATGTATTATCCCGTATCAGCATTACTTATAGAGTTTCTGATCCTGTCCGTAGTAGAATCACAGGATTCCTACGGATATGAGATCAGCCAGACCGTCAAGATCGTGGCTGATATCAAAGAATCCACTCTATATCCCATCCTGAAGAAACTCGAGAAAAACGGTTATCTCACAACCTATTCTCAGGAATTTCAGGGACGTAAACGCAAGTATTATTCTATCACCGATTCCGGTAAAGAACAACTGGTGTATCTCAATAAAGAATGGATTTCCTACAGAGATACAATTGACGGAATCATTGAAGGGAGGATCCGAAATTGACCAGAGAAGAATATATGACTAAATTGCAGAAATATCTTCGCAAACTTCCGAAGCAGGATTATGAAGACGCAATTGAGTATTTCAATGAATATTTTAGTGATACAGATGAGGAAGGTCAGCAGAGACTGATGGAGGAGCTTGGAACTCCGAAGGAAGCGGCTGCGGACCTGATGTATAACCTTCTGGATCGGAAGATTCAGGAACAGGATGAGAGTGGTGAAGAGAAAAAGAGTAAAAAAGGAATCACGCTGCTGGCTGTTTTAGCTATCATGTCAACACCTGTGACTGTTCCACTTTTTATCGCAATGCTTGCAGTGCTTCTGGCGGCAGCAATCTGTGTTGTCTGTGTGATCTTCAGTGACTTTATTGCAGCATTCAGTATTTTACTGGTGGGTGGCAAGCTGTTGCTCAGAGGACTTGTTTCCTTCCCGTATTCTTTATCGGGTGCACTGATGATCACAGGATGTGGGTTACTTGGAATTGGATGCGCAATCCTGCTGTATCTTCTTGGAATCTATCTCTGCAAATGGACTGGTATGCTTCTTGTTATGCTTGCACGGAAAATAGCTGAAAAGAGGGGTAAGAATCATGAAAAAAACAAATAAACGTTTGCTGGTTGCTGGTGGTATCCTCTGCGCAATAGGAGTCCTGTTTTTGGGAGTTGGTGTTGCATCCGGTGGTAAAAATTATGTAAAAACAGCGGATCTGAACAGAATCAGTGGAAACGCAATGATGGATTCCAGTGACAGCCATGTGATTTTAAGCAAGACAAAGATCAATTCATTTTCTTCTGTGAATGTTGATCTTCGAAATCTTGATCTGGATGTAAAAGAATCTGACGATGAAAACTTTTACATTGCATATAATATTGAGACAAATAAAGGAATGCTGCCTCTTTCCTATCAGGTACAGGATGATACTCTGAATCTTGTAGAGAAAAAGGGAAATGAGTCATATTCATATATTCATATCGATATCAATTTCCTTCAGGAAATGCTCGGTCAGAGCCATGTGATCGAAAATTCAAATAAAGTAACTGTTTATATTCCGAAGGAAAACGACATGAGTAGTTTTTCCTGCAAGATGGGATATGGTGACTTAGATATTGAATCATTGAATGCCAAACAGGCAGTGATTCAGAATGACGATGGCGATGTTAAAATTGTGAGAGGTAGATTTAAGAATCTTGAGTTGAAAGATGATCTCGGTGATCTGAAGATTAAAGATGTTATATTTGCCAATAGTCAGATTGAAATGGCTGATGGTGATATACAAGCCGAGAATGTTACATTTACCGGTAAGAATGAGATTCGCAGCAGCCTTGGTGATATTACACTCAGTATTCCGGAAAAAACACTTGCAGATCTTTCTGTAGAGGCAGAAGCAAGTGAGATCAATATTCCGGAGAAACTTGGCAAAGTCATGACGGATGAAGACGATGAACAGAGCGTTGATTCTGGAAATAAGGCACAGAATTCCCTCGAAATTAAGAGTGAGGATGGGGATATAACGATCAAAGCTGCGAAATAATTATGTACAAATTGTTATTGAAAAAAGAGAACTTGTAGCATATAAAATGAGCCGCTGCATTCGCAGCGGCTCATTTTATCTTTATCTACAGTACTTTATTCAGAAAATCGATAGTTCGAGGTTCTTTTGGATTCAGAAGTACTTCCTGTGGAGTACCTTCTTCTACGATGTAACCACCGTCCATGAAAAGAACACGGTCAGCAACTTCTCGTGCAAATCCCATTTCATGAGTTACAATAACCATTGTCATGCCATCAGCAGCAAGCTGCTTCATAACCTGCAGAACTTCACCGACCATTTCCGGGTCGAGGGCACTGGTAGGTTCATCAAAGAGCATGATATCAGGTGTCATACAGAGTGCACGCGCAATTGCTACACGCTGCTTCTGACCACCCGAAAGCTGTTCCGGATAAGCCTCTGCTTTATCATCCATGCCGACCTTCTTCAGCATGTGGATGGCGCGTTCCTTAGCTTCCTCCTTGGTTGCTTTTTTCAGCTCAACGGGTGCAAGCATAAGATTCTGTGTGACATTCATATGTGGAAAAAGGTTAAAATGCTGGAAAACCATACCTACATTTTCGCGTACTTTGTTGATATCAACATGTTTATCTGTAAGATTTTTGCCGTCTACGATAACTTCACCGTCTGTGATTTCTTCCAGTTTGTTCATACAACGGAGAAAAGTAGACTTTCCGCTTCCGGAAGGTCCGATGATAACGACCACTTCGCCCTCGTGAATGTCGGTGGAGATATCTTTTAATACTTCCAGGGTACCGAAGCTTTTCTTTAAATGTGATACGTGAATTTTGACATTCTCTTTATTTACGGCCACGGTTCAGTCTCCTTTCTACGATTTTGGCTACTTTTGATAAGATCGTGATTACGATCAGGTACATAACTGCGACAATACCCCATGTCTGGAAAGACATAAAGGAATTGGCAACAACATTTTTCGCGGTATTGACCAGTTCCGGGAAACCGATAACAGAAAGAATAGAGGTATCTTTCAGTGTGATGATGAACTGGTTGATGATACTTGGAATCATGGTGCGGATTGCCTGTGGAAGTACAACACGGATCATGGCACGCGAATATGGAAGACCAAGACTTCTCGCTGCTTCCATCTGTCCGGAATCAACAGACAGGATACCTGCACGGATGATCTCTGCCATATAAGCACCACAGTTAAGGGCGAGGCAGACAGTACCGGCCTGGAGTGCTGTAAGTGTGAAATTAAATCCCATCATATTGTTCAGGCAGTACGGAACACCAAAATAAATAAAATATGCCAGAACGATCATTGGGACACCACGGATTACGTCAACAAAAATGGATGATATGATTCTGCATGCTTTGTTTTTCAGTACACTTAAGAGACCAAAAAACATACCCAGTATACAGGCAAAGAACAGACCACACAGTGCAAGTAGTAAGGTCTGTCCCATAGCAAGAAGCAGCAGGTTTCCATATCTGGTTATAATCTGGATCATGGAAATCTCCTTTCAAAAACAAAGCTGCCACAAAATGCAGCAGCCCTGTAATTCGTGTAGTGTTTTAAATCAGTTTATCTGATAAGGCCTGAGTCTTAAAAATTATTCTGCAGCTTCTTCTTCAGCAGCAGGTGTTTCTGTTGCATCAGCGTCGGCTTCGGCTTCTTCTGTCGGAACGGCATCTTCGCCAAGGTATTTAGAGATGATTTCGTTGTATTCGCCGCTTTCCTTGATATCTTTCAGACCAGCGTTGAACATATCGAGAAGTTCCTGGTTGTCAGCGTCGAAAATAGCGAATCCGTAAGGAGATCCTTCATTTGCAGTGTCTTCCAGGATCTGGAGTGCAAGGTCCCCATCTTTGATAGAGGATGCCATGATCGGTGTATCTTCGAAGCATGCAACTACCTGTCCGCCGAGAACAGCCTGATACATTGTCGGTGAATCTTCATAATAGGTGATGTTGAATCCGTATTCATCTTTCAGGCTTTCTGCATAGGTAGCACCCTGAGTACCAGTCTTAACACCAACAGTCTTGCCTTTCAGGTCATCGAATCCTTTGATATCGGAATCTTTCTGTACAGTCATAGACTGTGTAGCATTATAATATCCGTCAGAGAACAGCCAGCCGCTGTCTTTTCTTTCATCTGTAATAGAAGCACCGGCAATCATACCGTCAGCCTGTCCAGCCTGGCAAGCTGCGATGGAAGCGTCCCATCCAAGGCTCTTCAGTTCATATTCAAATCCCTGGTCTTTCGCGATAGCATCAAGTACATCTACATCAATTCCTACGAAGTTGCCATCATCATCAGTATATTCAAATGGTTTGAAGACGGTATCGGTAGCGATAACCCATTTTTTGTCAGATGCAGAATCAGCATCAGAAGCTGCAAATACAGGAACAGTAAGACTTCCTGCAAGTAATCCCATAGTTAATAAATAACACATCTTTTTCATGATTAAAGCACTCCTTTGTTGTTTAATATCGAAAAAAGGCGCAGTTCCCAAAAAAACTGACGCCTTCGTCGCTTTTTTCAATTCTATCATTGTAAAAATACACTGTCAATGGAAAATTTTAACTTTTTACCACATTAAAGGAATTGTCCTATAGAAAGTGGAAACGCTAATTGTTGAAAAAACTGGCAATGTATGTAAAATAGTGAATAGTATGAAAGAAAATATCGTTCCAGAGGGAAATATAAAAGGAGTAACGTGATGGAAAAAATAAAGATTGCTGCCATACAGATGTCGACAGTAGCAGATAAAATGGAAAATGTAAGAACTGTTAAAACTTATCTCGAAAAAATAAAGGATGAAAACCCAGATTTTGTAATTCTTCCGGAGATGTTCTGTTGCCCATATCAGACAGAGAATTTTCCAATCTATGCCGAAAAAGAAGGTGGACCGGTATGGCAGCAGTTATCTGGGTATGCAAAACAGTATGGAATTTATCTGATTGGAGGATCCATGCCGGAAAAAGATGCTGAGGGAAATGTTTACAACACATCTTACATTTTTGACCGTGAAGGAAAACAGATCGGGAAACATAGAAAAGTACATTTATTTGACATTGATGTCAAAGGCGGTCAGACATTCAAAGAATCCGATATGTTAACAGCAGGTGATAGCGACACGGTATTTGATACAGAGTTTGGTAAAATAGGAGTCATGCTCTGCTTTGATATTCGTTTTCCAGAATTATCACGAATGATGGTAAATGATGGTGCGAAAGTTATTTTTGTTCCGGCTGCATTCAACATGACAACGGGACCGGCACACTGGGAATTGTCTTTCAGAACTCGGGCACTGGATAATCAGATTTATATGGTTGGTTGTGCTCCGGCACGTGATGTATCGGCAGGATATATTTCATGGGGACATTCTATTGTCACAGATCCGTGGGGCAGAGTGACAGGCATGCTGGATGAAAACGAAGGAATTCTTCTGGCTGAATTGGATATGGACTATGAAGAGCAGGTAAGAGAAGAACTCCCATTATTAAAGAGCAGACGAAAGGATATGTATAAGTTAGAAAAACTTTGCAAATAAACCGTATGATAAAAAGGGTCAGGGAAATTTTTGACAGAATTTCCTTGATTTTTTGTTATCGCAGAATCTCTTCAATAGTGGAAACAGTACTGAAAGTTCCCCTGTTCTTTGAATTTTTTGTTCAATAGTCATCATCTCCTGAGTTGTTTTATTTTGTAATAGACATTAACAGACAGGAGAAGAGATGTCCATTGACCTAAAGGAGAAAAAGAGAAGAAAATTTCTTCATTTGTTGACATATTTTTTAACGAGTGATACAATACAGTTCTTTGATGAAACAAAATGTAACATGAATGAATCGAAATGCAACGGGGTGTAACAAACAGATTATGAACAAGAAAGAAAATCATTCTGCGAAAAGTGAGATAGAGCAGGCATTTCTGCGGCTTATGACACAAAAATCCTACATGGACATTACAGTAACAGATATTGTGCAGGAAGCAAACGTTGCAAGAGTTTCTTTTTACAGAAATTTTGCATCGATTTCGGAAGTACTGGACAGTATTGCAGACGCAACAGCGGAGAAGCTGAATATAGAGTTTCTTCCATTATTAGATACATCTGATGAACGAAAACTGCGGGAATATCTGTTCAATTATTTTTATCAGATATCGTTGAATTATAAAGAAATGTGGGCGATTCGCGGGTTGAATATGGATCTTTTTACGAAAAGACTCGGGGAGAAAATTCATGAAAAGAGAAAAGCAGTCGAATCCGCAGATTCTGATATATCAGAAAAATATGGATGGGTTGTAAAACTCTGTGTACTGGACGGTGTTTCGAGACGCTGGATCATGGACGAAATGAAAGAAACACCGGAAGAAATCATTGATTATGTGATGCCAATCATTAAAACATTATAAAAACAGAATACAAAGGAAGAAGTTATTATGAAGAAAACAGGAATCATGACAGACAGTCATAGCGGGATTTTAAACGAAGAGGCCGAAAGACTTGGAATCAAAGTGCTTCCAATGCCATTTTATATCGAAGAAAAGGTATATCGTGAAGGCGTAGATTTATCCAGAGAAGAATTTTATGATATGCTGCGCAAGGGAACGGATGTATCTACATCGCAGCCGTCACTGGTAGAGGTTGCGGAGATGTGGAAAGAAATGTTGAAAGAATATGAAGAAATCGTATATATTCCGCTCAGCAGTGCATTAAGCGGTTCCTGTATGGCAGCAATGGCAATGGCAAATGAAGATGAATTTGCCGGAAAAGTCTTTGTAGTTGACAATGGTCGTGTAGCGACTCCGATGCACCGTTCGGTTCTTGATGCAGTAGAAATGACAGAAAAAGGTTACAGTGCAGCTGAAATCAAGAAAATCCTCGAGGAAACCAGAGAAAAGATGACGATTTACATTGGACTCAGCACCCTGGAATATCTGAAAAAAGGTGGAAGAGTCAGCTCAGTGACAGCCCTGGCAGCAGATGTCCTGAATATTAAACCAGTCATGCATTTCAGTACAGGAACACTTGATACTTATCAGAAATGCCGTGGTATGAAGAAAGCACGCAAGGTCATGATCGATGCGATGAAACATGAACTGGAAACTAATTTCCGTGAAGAATACGAGGCAGGAAATGTATATCTGATGGCGGCTTCCAGCAGCACTGATGAAGTAACGGCAGAATGGATGGCTCAGATTAAAGAAAGCTTTCCGGGAATGGATGTTATGTGTGATAAACTTTCCTTTGGTCTGTCCTGTCATATCGGTCCGGATGGGCTGGGAATCGGCTGTACCTGCAAACCTGTAGAATAAACGAAACATATGGAAAAATCGTTGTGAAAAGTCACAGTAAATATTTAATACATTAATGCGGTGCAAATTTACAGCGATTTTTTATTGATTGCCGTCGTCTTAAAACCATGATATTATCAAAGAAGCTGAAATTATTTATGAAGGTTTGAGCAAAATATATGGATGGGGGAAAGGGTAATTTTATGGAGCAACATCATCATGAAAGAAGTACGTTTTCCGGGAAACTGGGATTTGTATTGTCGGCTGCCGGAGCATCGGTTGGCCTGGGAAATATCTGGAGGTTTCCATATCTGGCAGCCAAGTATGGCGGAGGAATTTTTCTGCTGATCTATATTATTCTGGCAATGACATTTGGATATTCCATGATCATAGCAGAAACAGCACTTGGGCGTATGACGAAGAAAAGTCCGGTAGGTGCGTTCGGCAAATTTGGCAAATCAAAATGGCTTTCTTTTGGGGGCTGGATCAATGCGATCATCCCGATTCTGATCGTGCCGTATTATTCCGTTATCGGCGGATGGGTAATCAAATATCTGGTTGAATATGTAAAAGGAAATACTCAGAATCTGGCAACGGATGGTTATTTCTCAGAATTTATTTCAAATGGAGTATCCACAGAGGTCTGCTTCCTGGTATTTGCATTATTTACAGTAGGGATCATCTATGCAGGTGTTCGAAATGGCGTAGAGCGTGTGTCTAAATTTATGATGCCGGTTCTGGTATTTTTATCAATCGTGATCACGGTTTATTCTGTGACAAGACCTGGAGCTCTGGAGGGCGTTAAGTACTTCCTGATTCCAAATCCGAAGAATTTTTCATGGATGACAGTAGTAGCTGCAATGGGACAGATGTTCTATTCACTTTCTATTGCAATGGGTATTCTGGTGACATTTGGTTCCTACATGAAGAAAGACGTGTCTATTGAAAGTTCAACAACTAATGTAGAGATCTTTGATACTGCAATTGCAATTATGGCAGGCTTGATGATCATCCCGGCAGTATTTGCATTTTCTGGTGGAGATCCAAATACTCTGCAGGCTGGTCCGGCGCTGATGTTCATCACGATCCCGAAGGTCTTTGCAAGTATGGGACTTGGAACACCGATTGGTATTCTGTTTTTTGTATTGGTGCTCTGTGCGGCACTGACAAGCTCCATTGCCCTGACAGAAAGTGCAGTATCTACCTTCCAGGATGAACTGAAATGGTGCAGACAGAAATCCACACTGGTTGTTGGTGCGATCATGATCGTCCTTGGCAGCCTGTCATCCCTTGGCTATGGACCACTGGCATGTGTGAAGATCATCGGAATGCAGTTCCTTGATTTCTTTGACTTCCTGACTAACTCCGTGATGATGCCGATCGCAGCAATTGCTACATGTCTTCTGATCTCCAGAGTGATCGGACTGAAGAAGATAGAAGACGAAGTTGTTCTCGGTGAAGGAACCTTTAAAAGAAAGAAAATCTTCAATTTTATGATCAAATATCTTTGCCCAATCTTTGCAGCGATCATTCTGCTCAGCTCTGTGGCAAACGCATTTGGATGGATTTCCATGTAATAAAGAAATAATAAAACCGCGGTATTCTGTATATAAAAAATACAGGAAGCTGCGGTTTTTATGTGCTAAAAAAGTGCACAGGTCTGGCATCGAATCAGACTTTAGGCTGATAGTGCATATCAGATACATTATAAACTGTGATGAAGGCGAGAGGATCCTCATGGTTGATGAAATTCATTAGCTTCTGATATTCTGTTTTATCTACGATCGTGATGATCTCGTTTCGTTTCTGCATATTATAGGCCCCGTATGCTTCATAAACAGTAGCACCGCTGTGCAGTTCATGAATGATGAAGTTACGAAGTTCTTCTTCTTTTTTGGTAATGATACATACACGCCGTTTGATATTGTGGTCAAAAATAAAATGATCCAGTACGATACCATTGAAGTATGTACCAAGAATACTTAAAACAACAGTTTTCTTGTCATAGACCAGAGCAGCGGAAAGTGCAACACACATACCGGAAAGGGACATGGCCTTTCCAAGTTCCATATGCAGGTATTTATTCATGATCTTTGCGACAATATCCAGTCCACCGGAAGAGGCATTCCGGTTAAAGAGAATGCTCAGACCTACACTGACGACCAGAATATAGCAGAGAACATCCAGTTCCTGACTGTTGGTCATGGAACCAAAATTCGGAAAGATTTTTTCAAATATTCCAAGAAAGACCGGGAGCATGATGCTGGTATATACGGTTTTTACACCAAATTCCCGACCGCAGGTAAGAAAGCCGATAATCAGAAGTATGACA